>JANNSW010000465.1:0-21909 GCA_031403055.1 Hyphomicrobiaceae bacterium
AGGATCTCGGGCGCGAAATTGGGGATGCCGAGGAAGGCTAGGTCCTCGCCCTCGGTCAACGTGTCGCCAATGCGCAGGATGCCGTAGTTGGGGATGCCGACCACGTCGCCGGCAAAGGCTTCCTCGGCCAGCGACCGGTCCTGGGCAAAGAAGAACTGCGGCGAGGACACCGCGAGCGTCTTGCCCGTCCGCACGATTTTCACCCGCATGCCGCGCGTGAGCTTGCCCGAGCAGAGCCGCATGAAGGCGATCCGGTCGCGGTGGTTGGGGTCCATGTTCGCCTGGATCTTGAAAACGACGCCGGTCATCCTGGGCTCGGTCGGCTCGACAACACGCGTCGTCGCCTTCTGGGCGCGCGGCGGCGGGGCATAGGAGACGAGGGCGTCGAGCAGGTCGCGCACGCCGAAATTCCTGAGCGCGCTGCCGAAATAGACGGGCGTCAGTGCGCCGTCCCGGAAGGTCTGCAGGTCGAACCGCCCGCCGCCATCCACGACCAGCTCCACCTCCTCGCGCCAGGCCGGTGCATCGTGCTCGTCGATGATCGCAGTCAGCAGCGGATCATCGGGCCCGCTGACCTTGAGGCCGTCGGGATCCTCGTCGAGCCGGCGCACGCGCGGGCTGATGAGATCGTAGGTGCCGGCAAACTTGCGCCCCCGCCCGATCGGCCACACCATCGGCGCGGTATCGAGAGCGAGCTTCTTCTCGATCTCGTCCAGGAGATCGAGCGGCTCCCGGCTCTCCCGGTCCATCTTGTTGATGAAGGTGATGATCGGGATGTCGCGCATGCGGCAGATCTCGAACAGCTTCAAGGTGCGCGCCTCGATGCCCTTGGCCCCGTCGATCACCATGATGGCGGCATCGACCGCCGTCAGCGTGCGGTAGGTGTGGTCGGAGAAGTCCTCGTGGCCCGGCGTGTCCAGCAGGTTGAACACGGTGTCGCGGTACTCGAAGGTCATGACCGAGGTGACGACCGAGATGCCGCGCGCCCGCTCGATCGCCATCCAGTCCGAGCGCGTGCGGCGCCGGTCGCCCTTGGCACGCACCTGGCCGGCCAGCTGAATGGCGCCGCCGAACAGGAGGAGCTTCTCGGTCAAGGTGGTTTTGCCGGCGTCGGGGTGCGAGATGATGGCAAAGGTCCGCCGGCGCGCGATATCGCGGGCGAGCGCGGTCAGCCCCGCCACCGGCGCGGCACGGGGCGCCTCGACGGTCTCGGTTGCGGTCTCGGCGCGTTCTTCGCTCAAGTGTGCGGCTCTCGGATCGCAAATCAGCTGTCGCGAGGCCTATAGCAGCGTTCGCGGGGGGAAGCGAGCTTGACTTGTAATGCAATTGTGTTACACATGACCGCAAACGAGGAGCAAGACCATGCCCAAAACCGCTACCATCAACGCCCGCGTGGATGAGAAGCTGAAGGCCCGCGCCGAGAAAGTGCTGCGCGAGGTCGGCATCAGCATGAGCGACACGATTACCATGCTCCTGCACCAGATCGTGCTGCAGAAGGGCTTGCCGTTTGAAGCAAAGATCCCCAACGCCGAAACACAGCGCGCCATGCGCGAGCTCGATGCGGGGCTGGGGGAGCGTTACGACGGTCCAACTTCAGAGGCTCTCGATGCAATGATGCGGTCAGCCAAGCGATAGCGCGCCATGAAAGGCCTGTCAGCTCGGAACAGCTTCAAGAAGGACCTCGAGCGGATAGGGAAGCGCGGCTATGACCGCGTGCTGCTGGACGAAACAATCACTGCATTGCGTCGAGGTGACACCCTTCCGGCCGCGCGTCGCGATCATACGCTGAAGGGTGATTGGAAGGGGTGGCGGGAATGCCACATCGAGCCCGATTGGCTGCTCATTTACCGGACGGATGACGAAGTCGTGTCCCTCGCAAGGACAGGCACTCATGCCGATCTCTTCGGGACGTGAGGGGCATCAACTCCCATACCCGCCCTTTCCCGCCGGAATCACAACGGCCAGCGTCACCGCGGCATAGACCCCCGCTCCCACCAGCGCCGTCGGCAGCGAGGCGGTGAGGTGCTGGTAGGGCCAGTGGCTGGCATAGCTGATCGGGTGCAGCAGATAGACATAGCTCGCAAAGCCCGCCGCCATGCCGGCGACGGCCGCCGGGTTGATGCCCCACCAGAAATGATAGGGCGTGCCGGGTCCTGACTGGTAGAGGGCCCGCACGTCGATCCGCCTTCGCCGCAGCAGGAAGTAGTCGACGATCTGGATGCCGCACAGCGGCGCGAACAGCACGCCCAGCATGGCGAGGAAGCTGCCGAAGCCCGCGTAGAACGCCTCGTGCAGGAACACCCCGACGAAAGCCGCCGGCAGGATCGCCGCGAGCAGCACCACCTCCCAGCTGGCCCGGGCGAGGAACGGCACCGAGCGCAAGCCGACGGCGGAGGCGAAGATGCCAACGAGTGCCGTGCCGAGATTGGTGAGCGCGAGAAACACGAGCGCGATCGCGCCATAGGTCGGCCCGCCCAGCGCCGTCATCCATTTGGCCGGGTCCGACACCCCGATCGCGAGCACCGCTGCAAGCCCGACCGAGCTCAACACCGGCACCGGCAGGCCGAGCCCCAGCAGCATCGGCAACGTCGCCGCCCTCGCGCCCGGCACGTAGCGCACCATCGCGCCCACATAAGGCCACCAGGACAGCACCGAGGCGATGCCGATCTCGATCCCGGTCACGAAGTTCCACTGGCGGTCGGGCGAGGCGAAGCGAGGTGCGGCCTCCACGAGGCCCGCTGCGTGCTGGGCCAGCAGCAGAGTGATCATCCACAGCGCGACACCCACGATCAGCAGGAACAGGCCATTGGCGACCCACTGCACGCCCGCGATGCCGGCCCGCAGGATGAGAAAGACCAGCGCCAGCGCCGCCACCGTCGTCACCGGAACAACGATGCCGACCGCGCCCTCCGCAACGAGGCCCGTGGTCGCGAGAAACTCCGCGATCGAGCGCCCGCAGAAGATCAGCACGATCGCATTCCAGCCGACGATCGAGGCGTATTGCAGCGGGACCGTGATGATCCAACTCGCCGAGCCGAGCGGGGGTCGCGCGGCCGTGATCGAATCGATGCCGAAGCGGATCGTGGTCGGCAAGGTTGCGAGCACCAAGAGGCCGATACCGATCATGGTGCCGGCGGTCATCGCCGCGAACCCGGACCTCAATCCAAGATAGCCGCCGACATAGTCGCCGATGATGTAGCACCAGTTGGCGCAGGCCGCGACCATCAGCACGACCCAGAGAGCGGATGCGCTCCAGGCCCGCTCGGAGGGCAACAGCGGCCAGGATTGCGATTGCGCGGCGCCGCTCATGGCGGAAAGCCCCAGAGGACGAGCAGCGCCGGCGCCACGATCGAGCCGATCGCCAGCACCAGCCAGTCGAGCCCAGCCAGATCGCTGCCCTCGTTCGAGGGGTCCTCGAGCACGGCGATCCGCCGCTCGAGCTCCTCGGGAAGCTCCCTCTGGCGCCTGTCCACCATGCCTTCGCCCGTCCCCCGTTCCGCTCGTGCCAGCAGCTTGGTCAATGGCCACCCGGCAAGTCAATGCCGGCTCGTGCGGTTGCCTGGCAGGTTTCCTTGCCGGGAACAATCCGCTACACTGTCGATCCGAATTGGAGGCCTCGCCATGCCCGCCGAATCCGCCCTGAAGCAAAAGCACGTTTCGCTCGACGATTTCGAGGCGATGCTCGCCGATATGCCACCGGACGGACGCTGGGAGCTGATCGGCGGTCGCGTCGTCAAAGGGATGGTGGGCGCCCGCTGGGAGCATCATCGCATCATCCGCAGGCTCGACTATCTGCTTCAGCGTCATTTCGATGAGACCGGGCGGCCGTGCTCGACTTTCACCGAGACCTTCTATCTGAAGGACCCAGCGCTCGACCTGTCGGCGCTCCCTGATCTCATGGTGCGCTGCGGACCGCTGCCGCCCGACGCGACCTTCCTCTCCGACCCCATCGTTGCCGTCGAGGTGCTCTCGCCCGGGACCGAGCAGCGCGACCGTCTGGACAAGTCGACGCAGTACCGGTTGCTGGCGAGCCTGCGGCATTATGTGCTGGTCGATCGCGACCGCGTCCGGGTCGAAAGCACCGATCGCACGGCAACCGGCTGGGCCGTCCTCGGCCCGCTCACGTCGCTCGATGACACGCTGAGGCTCGGCACGCTCGATTTCGCCGTGCCGCTCGCCGAGATCTACCGGGACGCGATCGGCTGATCCGGCCGGGCGATCGGCGTCCAGGCCGGGAGTGAAGGACACTCCGAACAACAACCGAATCATTTTCTCGAGCGAATGCGCATCGGCGTCGGGTGCAATGGGCGTGTTCGCCTTATTGCTCCTTCGGCTGGCGTTGCGATCCGGGGCGCACTGCAATACGGCCTGAAGAAGGCCTATTGCATCCTACCGGTCCCGTGCTCGACTTGACGACAAGACGTAGCGGCTATTGTTCGCAGTGTCCGAACGCCCCCTTTCACTCCGGATTTTGCAGCGCGAGCCACTCACGCCATGCGATATCGCGCCCCGGAAAGGCGACGCGGCGGAAAGGCCAGCTGCGCGCGATCCAGCCCCGGAACGCCGCGCCCAATCGTTCATCGAGCCCACCGGCTGCAGCACTCTCCCGCACCCAGTAGAACGCCATGGCATCAAATCCCGCCTTGTCGCTGGGATAGATGTAGCAACAGCCAAGGCATTCCGCCTCGTCTGGCGCCATCACCGTATAGGCGAAGGAATGGCGCAATGTGAGCTCGCGCTGGTGCCAACCGAGATCGATCAGGTCCTCTTCGAGCGTCAATCCTGCGGGCCAGTCGCTGCTCGGGTCCATGAAGCCCGCAAGCCGCTCCAGGCTCGTCATGACCGCATCATAGTCCTTGATCAGGTCATTGACGGTGAGCGGCCTCAGCCGAAAGCCGTCCTCCTCGAGCCGTTCCGGCACGACGAAATCGGCGGGCACCATCGGGCGGGCATACATGAAGGCCTCCAGGGCTGGCAGGACGTTCCCCACGGATAGTCCGGTAGGGCCGCCGCGACAATGCCGAACTCGGCCCGAGCGTTGCAGCGTAGCGGGATGCTCTTTTTAGAGATCATGATCCCTGTCAGCCAGTTGGAATCCGCAGTTCCATTGGGACACCGAATCATGGGAAACAGTGGGGCAGTCCGACTCTCCGTATAGGCCAAGTGCCCGCGCCACTGTCTGTTGAAGTCGAACATGCCGTGACCGGCAAGGATGGAAAGCCGATGGATACGCTGCATCAATATCAACAGCTGCGTGAGCTCCTCCTCACCGAGTTCCAAGAGGAGATCGAGCGGATCCACCCACTCCTGACCACCGGAGTGAACCTGATTGGCAACGACCATGTCCTGCTGAAAATCGATGACCACACCAGGTTCTCGGCCATCAAGAACATCCGCCGGCGCTTCGCGGTCGATGTCGGCACTGCGCTGCACGGTCTGGTCGCGGCCTATGCCAATGAGCTTGGCCGGGAGGCCGCTCGCCTCGGTTTGAATGCCGGAGCGTCCGCTCCAGCCGATGCTTCCGAGCGCGAGGCGACCAGTCCTGCTCCGCCCTCGGAGCCAAAGCACAGCGAGCGGACGGCCGCGCAATATGCGAGCCTTGCCGCCGACGCCTTGAAGTCGATCGTGGGGGCGAACGAGGCTCCGGAGTCGCAACGGCGCCGTCTACGCTATGGCGCCGATTCCAAGCACAACAGCGCAGCCCAGGCGCGGGTCCATGCGCCGCAGCGTGACGACGACGATCTGCTCGTGGCGCCCGCCGGCAAATAGCACCGGCGCTTTGCTCGCGTGCTCGGGGCGCTGCGCCGATGCAGCGACGCTTCCGCACAGCAATCCCCTGTGCCGCCATCATAGCCGCGCCGCCAGCGCCGCCGTGCCAGCGACGATCATCAGGATCGCCACCCATTGCCTCGCGCCAACGGCCTCGCGCAGGATGATTGCCGACAGCAGCACAGTGACGACGCTGAAGGTCGAGCCGACCACCGGGGTCACTTCCGGCGCATCGGAGTTGCCGCCCGCCGACAGCGCCAGCAGGCCGGTGGTGTCGAGCATTCCCTGTGCGACCAGAATTGGCATCCAGGCGAGCCCGACCCGCGGCCGCTCGCCGCGTGCCAGCAGCAGCACGACGATGATGGCAAGCCCGGTGAGCCGGCCGATCCAGGTGGTCTGCAGCTCCCCCACGTGGCGTGCCGCCGCCTGACCGAACAGGATCAGCAGAGCGTAGGCGAGGCACGCCCCCAGAGCGATCCCCAGCGTGCGACGCAAGGCCTCCCTGCCGACGGCGGAGTGATCCGCATTGGCTCCGGCAAGTCGTGCGATCGCGACGCCGCCTGTCAAAATCATTGCCATTGCCGCCCATTGCACCGGGCTCGGCCGGCTTCCGAGCACGACGGCGGCCAACAGCACCAACGCTGGATGAGCCGCCACGATCGGCGCGACCACGCTGACCGGACCGCGTGCGAGGCCCGCATAGAGCAGGAGGCACATGGCGCACGTGGCAACGCCATGCAGCACGGCAAAGAGGATCCCCGGCATCGACCAGACGAGGGGTTGCCCGCCCAGCCATATCCAGACCGTGAGCGCGATGCTGCCGACGACCATCACCGCGCCCAGGCTCACCACCGCGCTGAACGCCCGTGTGCTCGAGCGCGCCAAGAAGTCGGCCGTGCCGAAGCTCAGCGCCGTAAGCAATCCCAACAAGGCTGCATTCATGACCGGCCGGCTCCCTGCTCGCCCTCTGGGCCCCGCTCGCCTGATCCGTGCCGGGCTCCGCACCGTAGGTCCAGCAGCAGCCGAGAAGGGAAGCAACGCGACATGAGCAGCACCAAGCCCGACAAACCACCCATTCTTATCATGGGCGGCGTCGGTGGGATCGGAGAGGCGCTCGCCCGTCGCCTAGCTTCGCATCATCGTGTCGTCGTCACCAGCCGCTCGCAAGAGCGCGCCGAGGCCATTGCCGACAAGATCGGCGGGCGAGGGCTCGCGATGGACGCACTGCTGGAGGGGTCGATTGCCGCAGCGATCGAGGCGGCAACCGTCGACGGCGCGCTGGCAGGCCTCGCCTATGCCATCGGCTCGATCCCGCTCGTATCGCTCAATCGGCTCTCGCCTGAGACTATGATGGAGGCCTATCGACTGAATGTCGTGGGAGCCGCGCTCGCCGTCAAACAGGCGTCCGCCGCATTGAAGCAGGGCCACGGCGCCGTGGTGCTGTTCTCCTCGGTCGCCGCACGCCAGGGCTTTGCCAATCACGGCGCGATCGGGCCGGCCAAGGCGGCTGTCGAAGGCCTGACACTTGCTCTGGCGGCCGAGCTCGCGCCGCATGTGCGCGTCAACTGCATTGCGCCCAGCCTCACCGACACGCCGCTCGCTGCGCCTCTTCTCGCCAATGCCCGCGTGGCTCAGGCGCTGGCCGAGCTCCATCCTTTGCAGCGTCTCGGCACGCCCGATGACGTTGCCGCGCTCGCCGAGTTGCTGCTGCAGCGTGCCGCGTCGGGCTGGATTACCGGCCAGATCATCGGTGTGGACGGCGGACGCGGGTCACTGCGGACCGGCCGCTCGTAATCTCAAAGAATTATTATCTCTCCGTTCGATCCAGTCGGTTACAGAGCACGTTACACAAGCATCACCGGTGCGCACAAGCGCTCCGTCGCAAAATACCGATGCCAATGCGCGGCATTCTTGGTTGGAAAAATCAAGGGGCGTCTTGTTTCTATTGTGTATTTTGCTACTGTTTCGTGCGCTATCCGGTGATTTGGTCAATAAAAACTGGAGAATGGTATGAATATTCTGAAAACTATCGCGGTCGCCCTGCTGGTGGTGCTGCCGTTCGGTCCCGCGCAGGCCGCCAACAAGACCATCGTCGAGGTGGCGGTGGGAGCCGGCATGTTCAAGACGCTGGTCGCCGCCGTGCAGGCCGCCGACCTCGCCGAGACGCTGAGCAGCGCCGGACCGTTCACGGTGTTTGCGCCCACGGACGAGGCCTTCGCGAAGCTGCCGGCCGGCACCGTCGAGGACCTGCTGAAGCCCGAGAACAAGGGCAAGCTCGTCAAGATCCTGACCTACCACGTCTTGGCCGGCAAGGTGATGTCGGGTGACATCGCCGGCAAGAAGATGGGCGCCAAGTCCGTGGAGGGCAGCGAGATCATGGTGGACGCGACCAACGGCGTGAAGGTCGATGGGGCGACGGTCGTCAAGGCCGACATCGAAGCCTCGAACGGCGTGATCCATGTGATCGATACGGTGATCATGCCGCCAATGTGAGCGGATGCTGCGAGCAGCTCTGAAGCCCGGCGCGCTGGTCGTGCCGGGCTTTGCCGTGCTCAGGCCTTCCTGCCCTTGCCTGTGCGCAGCACGGTCGCCTGCTTGTCGGCCTCGCGAATGGCACCGATCGCCTGCTCGTAGGGCAGGCCCAGCGATTGCGCGACGTCGCCGATGCGGCCTTCCTCCTCGCTCGTCACCTCGCCGTCGGCTGCGAGCGACAGATAGGCCGCCTTGACGATCAAGAGCTTGGTTGCCTCCGAGAGCCGCGACTGGGCCTCCTTCAGCTCGGCAAAAATTCCCGCGGCCCCACCCTTCATGGTGGTCGCGAGCGCCCTCACCTGGTCGATGCCGATCTCCCTGCCGGTCAGCTCCTTGTAGATCGCCGCGGTCGAGCGGACCTCCTTGTCGTCGAGCCGGCCATCGGCGAGTGCCATCGCAAGCGTCGTGCGGATGATGTAGTCGCGCTCGGTCAGGGTGCCGGGCCGCGTCTGCCCGCCGTCGCTCGCAACCGAGCTCGTGATCATTTGCAGCACCCCGCTCGCGACGAACAGCACGCCCAGCAGCAAGAGCGCCCAGGCGACGAGGATGCCGATCTCACCAAAAACCTCCGGGTCGAGCAGGATCATCGCAACGAGCCCGACCAATGCCAACACGATGCCGGTCACGATCTTACCCATGGCCGTGTGGAACATCACAATCTCCTTTGACCGGCGCATATTCTCGGGCGACGTTAAACGGGCTGAGGCGCGGTTGGAAGGGGCTACAGCGGAGGCGCAGTCGCCGCACGCAGCCTGCGACCCCTTGCAGGGTGTCGGCGGGCGGCGGTTGTGATCAAGGTGCCGGGCGATGGCGGGAGATGGCACGGGCGATGGCGAAACTGAAGGTGCTGCTGCTTTCCGATGGCCGGCCCGGCCACTATCATCTGGCCGAAGGCGTGATCGCGGCATTGGCGCGGGGGCATGAGGTGGGGGTCGAGCGGCTCGAGATTGTACGCAGGCTGATTGCACCGGCCCGGCTGCTGGCCGCGATGCTGGCCTCGCGCGCGGTGCCGGCTGCAACGGTGTTGCGGTTGGGCTATGGCATCGATGCGCGACAACTGCCGCCCGCCGACCTCGTCGTCTCCGCCGGCGGCGACACCATTGCGGCCAATGTCGCGGCGACACGCCTGCTGGGCGCGCGCAACGTCTTCTGTGGAACCTTGCGCAAGCTGGCGCCTGAAAATTTCTCGCTGATCGTCAGCTCATACGCGCGCCACGAGGCCTTGCCGCGCCATCTGGTCGCGCTCAAACCCAACAAGATGGACCCCGAAGCGCTCGGCCGGCCGGCCTCGACGCCCCGCTTCGGAGCGGACCGGCCGCCGCGCCTGGCAGGCCTCCTGATCGGGGGGGATTCGGGGCTCTTCCACTACGCGCCGGCGGAATGGGACCGCCTCCTCGATTTCGTGCGCGAGCTATCGGCCGCCTGGGGTACGCGCTGGCTGGTCTCGACCTCGCGGCGAACGCCGGGCTATGCGGTCGATGCCGCGCTCAGGCTCGCCGATGCAAGCGCTGTCGTCGCGGAGCTGATCGACTACCGGTCGGCTGGCCCGGGCACGCTGCCCCGCATCTTCGGCGCAGCCGACATCATCGTCTGCACCGAGGATTCGAGCACCATGATCTCGGAGGCGGTCTCGGTGCGGCTGCCGGTTGTCGCCGTCTCACCGGCGCGCCATGCCTTCAAGCCCGAGGAGGCGGAGTATCGCGAGCTGATGCGCAGCCGGAGCTGGTGCCGATATCTGCCGATCGCCGAGCTGTCGGTTGCCCGCTTCGGCACTTCACTCGGCGAGATCCGCCCCCTCGAGGGCAACCACATCGAGCAGTTGGCGGCCGAGCTGGACCGTCGGCTGCCGGGCCTGGGGCAACGCTGAGCCATGTCCCAAGCAGCCTCGACACTGGGACCGGCCGACCCGATCTCGCCCATGCGCCGGATATGGCTGGTCGTGGAGTTGCTCCTGATGTTCATCGCAGCCCCGATCGCCATGGATTGGGGCATTCGCAGCTATGGCGTGCCGTTGTTCGTGGTGCTGCTGCCGGTGCTGGCGCTGTTCGTCATCCTGCTGCTGGCGGACCGTACCTTCTCGCTCAAGCTGGCGCTGGCAAAGGGATTCGGCGGGCGCGAGCTGGTGGGGATCCTGGTGCTCTTTGCCGTGCTCGCGCCGGTGATCCTGGCGGCCGCCTATCTCCTGGTGCCCGGGAGCTTTCTCGGCTTTCCCACGCGGGTGCCCCGGCTCTGGCTCATCATCATGGTGCTCTATCCGCTGGTCTCGGTCACCACCCAGGAGATCATCTACCGGGTGTTCTTCTTTCACCGCTATGGCCCGCTGTTCGGCCGGCAAATCTGGCTGATGATCCTCGTCAACGGCGCGCTGTTCGCTTTCGGCCACATCATGTTCCGCAACTGGATCTCGATCTGGGTCTCTCTCGTGGGCGGCCTCCTGTTCGCCTGGCGCTACCACCGGACGAAGTCCTTCTGGGCGGTGTTCCTCGAGCACGCGCTCTATGGCGACCTGATCTTCACCGCCGGGCTCGGGCGGTTCTTCTTCACCGGCCTGTCGATTTTCCGGTAGCGCGCAAAGACTGACCGTCGCTTCGCCAGACACCTCCTCGACCGCTAGAAAGGCTCAAATCATTGATATTGATCGGGAATAAGCCGGTATGATTGGCGCTCCCGAGGTGAACCACGCATGAACGGAGCCTTCGGCCAACGTTCATGTTGCTTCAGCAATCGTGGCTGGACTGGGGCACTTTCGAGACGGAGAGAAGATATGATGAAGGCGATTGTAGGGCTGCTCGCGGGAGCAGCACTCGCAGTCAGCGCCGCTTCGGGCAGCGGATTCGCTGGCGATCTGTCGACCTATGGCGGCGATCAGAGCCAATACTACGAGACCGTGGACGGCGGCGACGAGGCGCCGAGCAGCTATCGGCGCGATACCGATGAGAGCGGCGCCTATTGCCCGCGCAAGCACCGCAAGCACCGCCAGCGCCAACAGAGCTATGATCCGGTCTACGACGGATCCGCCGACAACGGCAACTACGGCTCTTCGCTGAAGGACGGCAACTATGCCTCGCGCTGCCTCGGTCGCTGGCAGATCGAGGAGAGCCTGGTGCAGCAGGGCTGGCGCGACTTCCGCGGCCTCGAGCTTGCCCCCGATGTGGTCGGCGTGACCGCAAGCCGGCCCAATGGCCTCACCTACCGGCTCAAGATCGACAAGTGCTCGGGCGTCATTCTGGCAGCCAATCTGCTCGACCAACAGGATCGCACCTACGGCGCGACCGCCTCTGTGTACCAGCCCCAATATTGAGGCTCACACACTGCGGGGACCGGCGCGAGCGGGCAGCTTTCTCTGGTCCCTGCATCTTGCTATAGCTCCGGGCAATCCAATCCGGAGACCGCCGATGCCACGTGCCGATCTTGTCGCCCTTGCCAGAAATCCCGTTCCCAGCGGCGCAACTGCCGGTGTCTTCAAGGCCCCGGACGGGGCGGAGCTGCGCTACGCCGTCTGGCAAGCGAGCCGCGGACCGCGGCGCGGCACGGTCTGTCTGTTCGGGGGACGCACCGAGTTCATCGAGAAGTATTTCGAGGTGGTCGCCGATCTGCGACGGCGGGGCTTTGCGGTTGCGACCATGGACTGGCGCGGCCAGGGCGGCTCCCATCGCGAGCTGCGCAACCAGCGCAAGGGCTATGTGCGCGACTTCGCCGACTTCGAGGAGGACCTGAAAGTCTTCATGCGCGAGGTCGTGCTGCCGGACTGTCCCCCACCCTATGTGGCGCTTGGCCACTCGATGGGGGGCAATATCATTCTGCGCTCTGCCGCAATGCCAGGCGTCTGGTGGGAGCGGATCGTCGTTTGCGCGCCGATGGTACGGCTCCACCCCAAATCGTTGCCGTTGTCGTTGACCGCGACCAAAACACTCGCCGAGGCGGTCTGCCTGTTGGGCGGCGGCCGGCTCTATGTGCCAAACGGCACCGACGACTATGGCGAGCATTGGCCGTTCGAGGGCAATACGGTCTCCTCCGATCGCGAGCGTTACAACCGCAACAACGCGGTGATCGAGGCCGCGGCCGACCTCGGCCTGGGCTCACCCACCTTCGGCTGGCTGCGTGCCGCTTTCCGCTCGATGGAGGATATCCACCGCCCGGCCTATGCGGCCGCGGTGCAAGCGCCCATCCTTTTCCTGATCGCGGGCGAGGACAAGATCGCCTCGTCGCGTGCGATTGAGGACTTTGCCGTGCGCCTGAAGCTCGCCAAGCACGTCGTCATCCCCCACGCCCGCCACGAGATCATGCAGGAGCGCGACGAGCTGCGCCAGCAGTTCTGGGCAGCGTTCGATGCCTATGTCGGCTGCGAGGAGACGGCGAGTTGAGCCTCACCGCGCCCGCATCGAGCTCCGCGCGAGGACGGTCGCGATCAGCTCGGCGAGGCGATCCTCGTCGCGGCCCTGGAACCGGAGCGCGACGGGAAGGGCGCGGGCGACCGATTTGAGCCGCCCGGTTGCCCCCATCGCCGCGAGCCGGACGAGATCCTTCTCTGTGGTGACGATCTCGGCCCTCAGCTCCTGCGACCGTCGCAGCAGCAGCTCCGCTTCCGCCTCGCTCAGCACATGATGATCGGGAAAGGCAAACCGCTCGGCGACGACAGCGCCGCAGCGCTCCAGCGTGCGGAACAGTTTTTCGGGCCGCCCGATCCCGGCAAAGGCGATCACGCGCGTGCCCGCAAAATCCAAGGCGTCGCCCGACGGCACCGTCTCGGCCTGCAGCACCGGACCGTCGAAGCGGCGCGCGAGGCCCGGCTCGACGACCGCGCCGCCATCGCCGCCAGCGAGCACGACGATCGCGTCCGTCAGCCGCAATTGCGCCTCGAGCCGCATCCGCAACGGCCCGGCCGGCATCACGCAACCATTGCCCAGGCCACGCGAGCGGTCGATCACGGCAATCGTCAGGTCTTTCACCAGCTGGGGATTCTGCAGGCCGTCGTCCATGATGATGGCGTCCGCGCCGAGCCCCTCGATCAGGCGGGCGCCGGCGGCCCGGTCACGGGCAACGATGGTCGGCGCCACCTGTGCGAGCAGCAGCGGCTCGTCGCCGACGCGCGCCGCGAGGTCGTCCGCCGGGTCGACCCGATGCGGGCCCCGCTCGCTGCCGCCAAAACCCCGCGTCAGGAACGCGGGCACTCCGCCTTGCCTTGCGACCAGTGCGGCGACATGGAGCGCAAGCGGCGTCTTGCCGGTTCCCCCGCCCGTGAAATTGCCGATGCAGAGGACCGGGAGCTGCGAGCGGTAGGGCACGACCAGCCGCAGCCGCAGCTCGGCGATGCGACCCGCCAGACTACCGATCGGCGCCAGCAGCCGTGATCGCCAGCCGGGTCCGGGCTCGTACCAGAACGCGGGCGGCTCAAGACGCACGGGCCAAAACCCTGTCGTCGGGTATCAGCGGCAGCACCAGAGCCAGCGTGCGCTCGAGCGCCCCGCCGAGCTCGGCGATCGCTCCCCCGGCATTGCGTTTGGCTGCGGCCAGTCGGATCGGATCCGACCAGAGGCCTTCGAAGGCGTCCGCCAACTCGCCAGCCGACTGCACCACCTGCGCGCCCCCACCCTTCAGCAACGCGCCATAGGCGTCCTTGAAATTGTGCCAGTGCGGCCCGGTCACGATGGCAGCACCGAGCTTCACCGCTTCGATCGGGTTCTGACCACCATGCTCGATCAGCGATCCGCCGATGAAGGCAACCGGCGCCAGCGAGTAGAACAGCCCGAGCTCGCCGATGGTATCGGCCACATAGGCCGCAACACCCTCGACCGGCAGCTCGCCGAGCGATCGTTGCCGGGTGCCGAGCCCCAGGCTCGCGAGCGTCGCGGCAACCGAGGGGCCACGCTCGGGATGACGTGGCACGATCACCAGCAGCGTATCCGGGCGCCGCTGGGCGAGAATGCGGTAGGCACGCCCCACGATCTCGTCCTCACCCTGGTGGGTGCTCGCCGCCAGCATCACGGTACGCCGGCCAATCGCGCGCTTCAAGCTATCGAGGGCTCGGGCATCGACCGGAGGAGGGGGCGAATCGAACTTCAGATTGCCGACCGCTTCGACCGCGGGCGCACCCAGCTCGGCAAACCGGGTCGCCAACACTCCGCTCTGCGCCAGCACCAGCGCGAACCGCCCGAACAATGCATTCGCCATGCGGATCCGCCGGCGCCAGCCCGAGTACGATCGCTTCGACAGGCGGGCATTGACGAGCACCAGCGGAACCTGGCGGTCCGCCGCACCCAGCACCAGGTTGGGCCAGACCTCCGATTCGACGAAAATGCCGAGGTCGGGGCGCCAATGGTCGAGGAAGCGCGCGACCGGACCCGGCGCATCGAGCGGCACGTACTGGTGAATGGTGCCCGGACCGGCGCGATCGGCCGCCAGGCGGGCCGAGGTGACGGTTCCCGTCGTCAACAGCACGCTGGCCTCGGGCCGGGCATCGTGCAGCCGGGCGATCAGCGGCAACACCGCATTGGTCTCACCCACGCTCGCCGCATGCACCCAGACGAGCCGGCCCTGCGGACGCGAGATGCCCGCAGTGCCGAGCCGCTCGCCGCGCCGCGCCGGCTCTTCCTTGCCATGCCGCTCGCGATAGCCGAGCACGAGTGGCGCAGCCGGCTCGATCACCCGGGTGAGGCCGCGGTAGAGGGTCAGCGCCGCTCCCTTGCGCTTGCCGCGCTCGGTCATGGGATCGGTTGCTCCCGCCAGCTCATAGGCGCGCCGCGTCGTGGCATCGAGCGCGGTCTTGACCTGCTGGCGAAAACGCTCGAGCTCCTCCTCGCCGACCTGTCTGGGCACCACGATCGGCTCGCCGACCGCATAGACGAGCTTGGAGTAGGGCAGGTTGATGGTGAAACGGCTCCAGGTCCGCAGCGCGTGAAAGCGCGAGCTGGCGGCTGCAACCGGCAGGATCGGACGGCCCGAGAGGCGCGCGAGCGTGACGATGCCGAGGCCGGCCTTGCGCGCCGGGCCCGGCGGGATATCGGCCGTCATCGCGAGCGAGCGTCCTTGCTCGAGCGTGCGCAGGGCGGCCCGGAGTGCCTGCGCGCCGCCGCGATCGCGCTTCCTGACGCCTGCCCCGGCTCCGCGGATCAGCTCCAAGCCGAACTCTTCGAGCGCCACCCCCAGCAGCTCGGCATCGCCGTGGCGCGCGACCATGATGCTCAAGGGATTGTCCGGCGGATTGAAAGCCGCCAGCATCATGAACTGGCCGTGCCACATGGCCATGATCGCCGGCCGGGCCGAGCGGATCCTCGCCCAGGCGTCGGGCGGCTCGAGCACGCGTCGACTGGTGCGATCGACCAGCCGGATATAGGCTGCGAGCGCACGCCCCGACAGAGCCCGCCCGCCGGCCCGGCGCTTTGGCGCGTCATCCATTGCTCAGCTCGATTTCCCCGACATCCCGAGGCCGGCTTGTCCGGCACTATTGATGCGGCGGTCTATAGCGGATATTGAACGGTCACAACAGGTGTCGGCTTGCCGGCGTCCGGCGAGTTCGGACGTGGGGGCCGCGGATCGGACGCCCACTGAAGACCTGACGGATGGGCCAGCGAGCCGGAGCCCTCGAGCGCAATTCATTGACGAAATTCGCAAAGCAGCAGCGGCGCCAGCTCCGCAGATCGTTCAGGAGCATGCGAGCGGCGATCGCCGCGGCCATGCCGCAGTCGGCAAGGCGCGGCCTGGGTCCGCTGGTCGATCATGCCGACATGCTGATGGTCGATCACGGCATCTTCCGGGTGATCTATCCCAACCGGCACCGGCTTGCCGATGGCGTCTGGCGCTCGAGCCAGCCGGCACCCCATGATGTCCGCCGCCTCGCTCGCCTCGGCATCCGCACGATCGTGAACCTGCGGGGCGAGCGCGATTGCGGCGCCTACCGGCTCGAGGTGCGCTCCTGCCGCGAGGCGGGGATCCGCCTGATCGACTTCCAGGTGAAGTCCCGCGCCGCACCGCTACCCGAGACGATTCGCGGCGCCGAGGAGCTATTCAAGCGAATCGAGTATCCAATGCTCATGCATTGCAAGTCGGGCGCCGACCGCGTTGGCCTGATGAGCACGCTCTATCTCTTCCTCCACGAGAAACGACCGCTGGGTGAGGCCAAGCAGCAGCTGCACTGGCAGTTCGGCCACTTCCGCAGCGCCGATACCGGCATTCTCGACCAATTCTTCGAGCGCTACATGGCCGAAGAACGTCAGACGGGAATCGATTTTTTCGCTTGGCTCGAGACGAAGTACGATCCTGAGGAGCTTAAACGGACGTTTTTTGCCGATCGCGGATGGAATTTCATTGCGAATCGCATTCTGCGTCGCGAATGAACAATGAATCCAACCGCGGGATTGATGCCGGAGGCCCCATCATTAAGCTCAATTCGAGTTTGTCCGATTTTCCCGAATCTGTTAACTGTTCATTAGCAATAATGGCCGTATTCTGACGGCATCCAGTCTTCTGGATATCGAGTGGCTCCGGCCGCTCTGTTTGACGCCTCCCTGTAAACTCCTGAGCCGCCTCCGAGGCGGCTCTTTTTTTTCGGGCCGGCCGCCCACCGGCAGGCGACCTCGGAATCGGCTCCGCCGTCTTTACGCCGCAGAATCGCATCAGACCGCAAGGCAGCGTTAACCTGCCTAGGTCAAGCTTGTTCAACTGTGACGCTTGCAATCAGTCGCGGGTCTTGCTTCAAGTTTGGTGTCGGGCCTTTTTGTCAGAGTGGCATCATGGGTGAGCTTTTGAGCGTTGAAGTCGGTCTCGCGGGCAGCGCGACAGTCTCGTTCGGCGAGCGTTATCTCGGCTCCGATCGTTTCCAGGCGATCTATCGGGAAGGCATGGAGCTGGTCGAGTCGACCGCGCGCTACCTGGATGGCGAGGGCCGGCGCGAGGCCAAAGGTCTCCCGGGCACGCTGACCGTGACGTTCGCGACAGAGAGCATGCGGCTGACGACCCGGCTGATGAACCTCGCATCCTGGTTGCTGATCCGGCGTAGCGTCAACAATGGCGAGATGACTGCGGAGCGTGCCCGCAAGGAGCGCTTGAAGCTGCGGCTCGAGACCATCGGCCGGCTGTCCCACGTCAAGGACTACGAGGACCTGCCACAGCGCCTGCGCGAGTTGATCGAGCTATCGTTTGCGCTGCACGACAAGATCAGCCGGCTCGATCGCATGTTCGATGTGCGCCCGGCCGCCGACCTGCCGCCGCCTACGTTGGATGAGAACGGCGTGCAGAGCCAGGTGCGCAAGCTGCGGCTCGTATTCGACCGGGACGCCGGCTAGGCGTCTGCGATCGCGGGGTCGATCCAGCGCTATGCTTCGGGTGTGAGGGTGCGGCGGCGTACGTTCATGTGCTCGATCACGACGAGCGCCCCGAGGATGTCATCTGGACTATCGCGCACATACTGCCGGACATGCTTTGCAATCTCGGGTGAGGTCATGCCGGGCAACGCGATCAAAATGACGCCCGGAATGGGGACACCGTGGCGAACGGCAAGCTCGCCGTAGTCCGAATCCTCGGTCAAAACGACACGATTCTCAAGTTGTGCGATCTCGGCAATCTGCTCATCCGAAAAACCGGAGTAGTCCCTTGCGGCCCTCGCCACGTCGTGACCATCAGCCCTGAGCCCTTCGATCAAATGGCGCGATATGTGCTCATCCGCGATGAAGCGCACGGGCCTATTCCGCAGCTTCGCGGCCTATGAAAGTCTCATGCGCCATGTAGTCCGCCGCATAGGAGAGCGCCGCGCGAATCTGCTCCTCACGGATATGTGGCCAATCGTCGAGGAGCTCGGCGCCGCTGCGCCCTTCGCCGAGCTTGCGAAGGATGATCTCGACCGTGATACGCGTGCCGCGCAGGACGGGCTTGCCCATCATCACCTTTGGATCGCGCGTTATATCGGGATGCGGCATGGCCGTGCTCCGACTGAGTGAACTTTCCCAGACATAACGCAAAACTGAGAACCTCTCCACTCGGATATCGTTCTCACCCCTTGCCCGCCACGAGCCCGCCATTGCCGATCAGCGTTTTCACGTGCTCTTCCGAGAACTCGGCCTCGAGCGCCTTGGCTGCCGCATCGGCGAGCGCTTCCAGATCGGATCCCTCGATCGGCTCGGGGTCGCCTTTGCGCCATTCGGCAAGATAGGAATCCGTGTCGCGCTTGCCCGCACGCATGGCAGCCATGTCGATCGCCTGCTCGAACCGCTCCGGCAGCTGACGCTTGGCCGACTTGCGGCCTTCCTTGATGATCACCTGGGCGGGAATGTCCCGCCAGTAGACGACGATGCGCTGCGGCATGGCAGGCTCCTTTGCGTGATCGCGTTGCGTGCTCGAGGGGAACTGGGCAATAGCCGGGAAAGCTGCTCGCCGATAGCCCGATCAGCGACGCTCGCGATGCCGGGTGCGACCTCAGGGCGAGAGGGCTTACGATATCCGGATGCTGCATGTCACGCCCCGATGATGCAAAGCTGCCGCCAATCCCACCGAATGGCTATCGTGCCGCCGTCCTGAACCGAAAGCGGACCATGACCAGCGCTGCCCTCGCACAGGCCGATACGAGCACGCGATCGACGCCGCTCGGCATCGTCCTTGCCGTGCTCGCCATCACCACGCTCGCCATCCAGGACGTGCTGACGAAGGTTCTGGTGCACGAGGTGGCGATCGCGCAGATGCTGGCCGTCCGCTTCCTCGTGTTCTCGCTGTTCGCGTTGCTGTTTGCCGCGTTCAACGGCGGCATCATCGAAGCCGCACGCACCGAGCGCCCACTCCTTCACGTGGCGCGCTCAGCCATTCTCATCGTCGACATGGTGCTCTTCTGTTGGGGCCTCAGGCTGCTCGGGCTCGCCGAGTTCCATGCGATCTATGCGACAGCGCCCTTGATCGCGACGCTGCTCGCGGGGCCGCTGCTGGGCGAGGAGGTCGGCTGGCGCCGCAGGCTCGCGGTCGCGGCCGGTCTGGCGGGTGCGCTCGTCATCATCCGCCCGGGCTTCGGCGTGTTCGGGGTTGGCGCGATCATCGCGCTGACGACAGCCCTCTGTTGGGCGGGCTACAACCTGATGACACGCGTCACCAGCCGCACCGACAGCCTGGCGACCAGCACGCTCTATGTTGCCCTCACCGGGGCCGCCATGCTCACGCCCTTCGGCATCATCGAGTGGCAGCCGCTCGAGGGCCGCAACGCCCTGTTCGTCGCCGCCGTCTCGATGACTGGCATCCTCGGCCACATGCTCTTCATCAAGGCACTCGAGCATGCGCCGGCCTCCGTCCTGCAACCCTTCAACTATCTGCTGCTCGTCTGGGCGGCGATCTTCGGTTTCGCGATCTTCGCCGAGATCCCGGACGCCTTGACCATCCTGGGCGCGCTGATCATCGTGGCGAGCGGCCTCTATGTGGCCTGGCGCGAGCGCGTCCGTTCGGTCAAGAGGCCCGTGCGCGCGAGAAAACGCCGATGACCGTTGCAAAAGCCCCACCGCAGCAGTGGGCCGCGAGCCGCCCGATCGCGGGCATCGTGTTGTTCGTCGCCGCGATGGTGTTGTTTGCGAGTGGCGACGGCGTGATGAAGGTGGCTCTTGGAACCTTCACGGTGCCACAGGTCATGATGGTGCGACTGTGGGCATTCCTGTTGCTGGCGGTCGTCTTCGTCAGTCTGCGTGGCGGGATCGTGCGGGCGCTGCGGACACGCCATCCGGTGTTGCAGATCGTGCGCGGCCTGCTGCTGGTGGTCGACACGGCGCTGTTCTCGACCGCACTCCACCACATCGGCCTTTCGGAGACGCATGCGATCTATGCCTCGGGCCCGCTGATGGCGACGGCACTCGCCGTGCCGCTGCTCGGCGAGGACGTGGGTTGGCGCCGCTGGACCGCCGTGCTCGTGGGCTTCGCGGGTGCGCTGCTGATTATCCGGCCGGGCGCCGATCTGCTCGCGTCCGCCTCGATCTTCGCGCTCGCGGGGGCCGCCTGCTACGCCCTCTTCAGCGTGCTGACCCGTCGGGTCTCACTGCGCGATCCGATCGAGACGAGCTTTCTCTACGTCGCGCTGGTAGGCGTGATCGCGACAACGCCACTGGGCATCGCCAGCTGGCGGACCCCCGATGCGACTGGCGCATTGTTGCTCGCGACCCTGACGGCAACGAGCCTGACGGCGCACATCCTGCTGCTCAGGGCCTACGCGACGACGCCGGCCACGATCCTGCAGCCCTTCAGCTATTTCGCGCTCGCGACCGCCACCATCATCGGTATCGCGGTGTTCGGCGAGGTGCTGCACCCGCTCGCGATCGCCGGCACGCTGATCGTGGTCGCGAGCGGGCTCTATGTTGCCTGGCGCGAGCGCGTCAGGGTGTCGGGCAGAGTGAGCGCCCAGCGAGGACCCGGTCGATGACGGCACGATCTGGCGAGCAGAGCACTCCCAACAGCAACATTGCCGGCATCCTCTGCTGCGTGCTCGCCATGTTGCTGTTCGCCGTCGGTAACGGCTTCACCAAGGTGTCGCTGGAGACCTTCTCGGTGGCGCAGACCATGATGCTGCGGGTGTGGTCGCTGATGCTGCTGTCGATCGTCTACGCCACGCTGCGCGGAGGCCTGATGACGGCGATCCGCGCGCGCCGGCCCGTGCTGCAGCTGGCGCGCGGCGGGTTCCTCGTCGCCGACCAGCTCGTCTTCTCCGTGACGCTGCTGTTGCTGGGGCTCGCCGAGATGCATGCACTCTATGCGACAGCGCCATTGCTGACGATGGCGCTCGCAGCGCCGCTCCTGGGCGAGCGGATCGGCTGGCGGCACTGGCTCGCCGTGCTGGTCGGATTCCTCGGCGCGCTCGTGATCGTGCGGCCGGGCGGCGCCGTATTCCAGCCGGCTTCCGCTCTCGCCCTGTTCGGCGCGCTCATGTATGCGTTCTATTCGCTCTCGACCCGGCTCGCGAGCCACACCGACAGCAATCAGACGAGCCTGCTCTATACGTCCGTGGTCGGCGTGCTGGTGACGACGCCGTTCGGCATTGCCGACTGGCAGACCCCGGCGCTCGGCCCCTGGCTCATGCTCGCAACCGCGCTGGCCTTCAGTCTCACGGCCCATGTGCTCGTCATCCGCGCCTATGCGCTCGCGCCTGCCTCCACGTTGCAGCCCTTCAACTATGTCCTGCTCGCCGCCGGCACAGCGATCGGCATCGGCGTGTTCGGCGAGCGGCCCGATCTGCTCGCGCTCTTTGGAACTGCGGCAATCGCGGTGAGCGGGCTCTATATTGCCTGGCACGAGAGCCGCGTCAGCAAGTCACGAAGGGATTGATCACGAGGGCCAACAAAGCGATTGCAGCGCCCGAAGGGGGACCTATAATCATGCTTGTCTGCCCAAAGAATTCCAAAGGGAGGAAATCGATCCATGGCACTACGTGACGACCTGAAGCAGGTGCACAGCTACCTGCCGACGCTTGCCCAACAGATGAAGGACGGCAAGGTCAGCCGGCGCGAGTTCCTGCGCACCGCGACCCTGCTCGGCCTCTCCTCGACGGTCGCCTACTCGATCGCCGGCCTGCCCGAGACCGGCACCTTCGTGCGGCCTGCCCATGCGATGGGCGGCGTCGTCAAGATCTCCATGCGCGTGCAGCCGATCGAGAGCCCC
>JANNSW010000466.1:0-10841 GCA_031403055.1 Hyphomicrobiaceae bacterium
TTTTCTCGGCGTCACCATCGTTGGCAGCATCCGCCCACGGCCACGGATAGTTCTCACTCGACTTCATCACGATCATGAAGAGGCCAGTATCGGGGCTCGACCAACGCGTGATGTCCTGCCCCCTGAGATAGGGCCTGATTAATTCGCGGGCCTTTGGGTCCGACGCGATGATGGCATCTCTGGTCGGCGTATCAATGAGGAAGGCTTCGTTGAAGCCAGTTTTGATGCCGTACTGGGGAGAGACCCCAGTGAGGTCCTTGAGGCCCACGCCTGCTCGCCTGATTTTCGTGATGAGCGCCGCCAAATCTGGCGGCTCCAGCACCCAGCTCTCCTTCGTGAAGTGCGCAATCGGCAGCGGGTACGTCGCCTTGGCAACCGCCTCGTCGAGCCCGTTCTCGGGCACGTCGTCGCGTGGGATAACGCAAACGTTCGTTTCGGCCGGCTTCTTGCCACCATCGGGCTTACGTATGACGAGGACCGAGGGGAACACGTCGGCGTCGGGGAAGAACTTCTTGGCGTGGCCGAAGTCGGCAACGAATTCGACCCAGGCTTTGCTCGCGAACAGGTCACGCAAACCCTCGGCGTATCCGGCCCGCATCCACTTGTTGGTGACGACGTAGGACAGGCGGCCGCCCGGCTTCAGGAGCCTCAAACCCTGGTCGTAGAAGTAGACGTAGAGATCCGCTGAGCCATCATAGGTGTCGGGGTAAGCGCGCTTGAGACCGGGCTTGATGGCCTTGATGAGCTCTTGACGCACGTACGGCGGATTGCCGATGACAGCATCGAAGCCGCCGTGCAGCTCGATGCTTTCCCAGGTGTGCCAGATGCCTGGAAACGCGACCTGCCAGTGCAGGAAGCGCTCGCTCTCGATACGTGACTTGACGTCCGGCAGCCACTGGGCGAGGCGTGTCGCCGTCTGATGCTTGTGGAAGAGCGCCTTGCCGTTGATCTCTCGCTTCTGGCGCTCCATGTCGGATTCGTCCGGCGCTGGCGGTATCTCGAGTATTAGGGCGCCGGTCGCGAGCTTGCTGGGGTTGCCGAAATCGCCCTTGGTCCAGGCTTGTATGGTGGCAAGGTCGATGTTGGCCTTTGGCTTGATCTTGGGCTCGAGCCATTCGGTGGCATGGACGAGGGTAAGGAGGCCGGTCAGCTCCGAGGTCATCGACTCGATGCCCTCGAACAGATTCTTGGACTGATAGACCTCGGCAATGTCGGCGTCGGTCAGTTTCTCGATGGTCTGCATGCCGGCGGCAGCGCCAATGGCACGCTTCAAGTGAGCATCCATCACGAGCGGGCTGCCCCACTCGACCAGACGGTCCATGGCTGGGCGCACCCAGGAACCGAACAGAGAATCCCCGCATCTCAGGTGATGGTCGAGGAAGGAAAGTGGAGCACCGACGGTGAAGGTGTGCAGCCAGAGCGCGACCTTGGCGAGCTCGACGGCGAGCGGATTCTTGTCAACGCCATAGACGCAGCGCTTCAAGACCATGCGGCGGACGATATGGCGGTCCTGTAGATGCTCGGAGACGTACGGCCAGTTGCTCTTGACGGCGTGGTCGATGATCTCGTCGCGAATCTTCGCGATTTCGTGCGTGAGTGGGGCCTCATACTCACCCCATGTGACTTCTGCCTCGGCGGCAGCCATGGCGGCGAGGACTTTGTCGGCGAGCCAGTCGACGAGGCTGACGAGGAAATGGCCTGACCCCATGGCGGGGTCGCAGATCTTGAGCCTCAGTATCGCATGTGCGGGATCGGTGCGACGCAACTCACGTATACGGTCGGCGATCGGACGTTTGTCCCTGGCGAGGGCGGCCGCCGTCTTGTGGAACTTATCGAGGGATTCCGTGATGAAGGGTCCGACGGTCTTCTCGATGATGAGCAGCACGAGGCTGTCGGGTGTGTAGTAGCTCCCCGTCTCATGCCGGGCTGCATCGTCGGGATTGACGACCACCTGGCCGTCATTGACCTGAAGCCTGTACTCGAGTGTGCGCTCGTAGACCGAGCCCAATTGCTGGACTGAGAGGTCGCGATAGTTGATGTACCGCGGCTCGCCGTCCTCAATGCGGTGAGACAGACCGTAGATCAAGTCGGTCGTGATGGCATCGGGGAGCTGCACGTCGGCAAGCAGCGGAGCGGTCTCGGCGGCAAAAAGACCGCCGTTGTAGGGTGGTATGCCGAATGTGTTGTCTCCCTCGGCGACGGCCTTGAAGATGGCGGTGAGGCGCGGCCAGAAGCTGGCGTGGGTGGTGGATTCGACCTTGCCATCGGCTTTGCGCTTGGCGATCTCCAGGCGCATCGTGGTCAGTGAGAAATCCTTGTAGGGCTGCTTGTTGTCGGGGAGCAGGTCGCGATCCTCGGCGTAGACGACGAAGAGGAGTCGGTAGAGCAGGACGAGGGCACTCTGGCGCACCAGCTCCAGGTAGTTCCGATCGATCTCGGCCGGGCGCTTCTTGTCATTGGCCGCGATGGCGGTGACGAGTCGGGGAAACAACTCACCGAAGACCAGGCGCGAGAGGTCCTTGGTGACCTTCTCCTCCCACACTCTGCCAGTCTCGCGAGAGAGCTCATGTAAAGTGAGCTGCCCCTCGACGGGGAGAAATGCTCGCTTGCCGAACATCAGGATGAAGAGGCGCAGACAGTGATCGCGCGTCATCCGCTTGTCGGCGATGTCGAAAATATCGAGCTCATGTCCTGGGAGATCGAGAGCCTTGGCCAGGTCGACCTCGAAAAAGTCCTCGGCGACAGACAGCGCGCCCTGAAAGTAGAGGCGCCACTTGACGCCGTTGGTCAGAATGCCAAGCCGGACATTGCCGCTGGTCTGGACATCGACGCGGCTCAGGTACTGCAGCATCTGGGCATCGGGGGCGCCCGCTTCGCCTCGCGTGCCGGTATCTAGTGAGAGTTCCCATCGCTTGGCCTCGAGGATCGCGAGGCCATGCTTGAAGGCCTTCCAGTCACGGCCTTCAGAGACCGCGCGAGCCTTGGCTTCGGCGTCGGGGAGAAGCAGGGCATCCGGCACCTGCTTGCGTCCCTTGGCGGACAGGTTGGGCTGGACATGGATGTCGGCCCACCCCAGCGCTTCGAGGACGGGATAAATGAAATCCTTCTCGGTAACCGCCTCGCTCGGATTGGTGTGTGTGATGAACGTGTGAGCGAGCGCGTGCAGACGCCGCTTCAGCGCCTGAAACTCCTGGTTGGTCGGCGACTTCCAATGCTCGGTGCGGGCAATGGCCTCGAGCAAATAGTCGCGAGTGAAGAGGTTGCCTGCCAGCACGAATCGGTGTCCCCAGTGCGGTTATGGGGGCGACTATGCCAGAGCGGGTGCGGAGATCGCTACGGTTTTGCAGAGAGTTGAAGACAGGAGCGTTGATAGCTGGTCGAAGGGCTGGAGAATCTGTGGATAACACTCGACCCACGGATCCAGCCTTGTAGAGATCGAACGCTTCCCGGTTTCGTCCTTCCAACTTCCAGTTTGCGCTCACCCCTTGCGCCTCTTCGCGCCCGCGCCGCTTTTGCGCTTCTTCTGCACGCCGTCGGCGAGCAGGCACAGGATCTCGAACATGAGGTTGGCCGCAACCAGCGCAGTCCCTCCGGTCGGATCGAAGGGCGGGGACACCTCCACGACGTCTGCTCCGACGAAATCGAGGCCTTTGAGCCCGCGCAGCATGCGCTGTGCCTCGCCCGGCGTATAGCCGCCGATCTCGGGCGTGCCGGTGCCCGGCGTATAGGTCGGGTCGATGCCGTCGACATCGAAGGACAGGTAGGTCGCCCCCGCGCCCACCACCCGGCGTGCCTCCTTCACCACCTTGTCGAAGCCCATCTCCATCACGTCCTCGATGAAGATGATGCGCACGCCCGCCTGCTCGCCCCACTCGTGGTCGTCGGCGCCGTACATGGAGCCGCGGATGCCGATCTGCACCGTGCGCTTGGGATCGAGCAGACCTTCCTCGATGGCGCGGCGGAATGGCGTGCCATGGGTGATCTTGAAGCCGCCGAAGTATTCGTCATAGAGGTCGGTGTGGCTGTCGAAATGCACCATGCCGACAGGCCGGTCCTTGGCGATCGCGCGCAGGATCGGCAGCGAGATCAGATGATCGCCACCGGCGGCGAGCGGCACGATGCCCCGTTTCCTCAGGTCCGCGAAGAACCCCTGGATGCGCTGGAGCGCGTCGGGCAGGTCGGCCGGATTGACCGGAGAATCGCCCATGTCCGCGCAATTGGCCGCCATGAACGGGCTCATGTTGTGCACGCGATGGAAGCGGCGGATGATCGAGGACTGGTCGCGGATCTGGCGCGGCCCATGGCGCGGGCCGGTGCGGTTGGTGACGCCCTGGTCGAAGGGCACGCCGACGAGCCCGATCTCCAGATCCTTCACGCGCGGATCCTCGAGCGGCACGTGCGGCAGGCGCATGAAGGTGGCGATGCCGGCAAAACGCGGCCACGGATTGATGCCGAGCGGCATGAAATTGTCGGACAAGTTTGTCTCCTCCCCGGTGACGTTGGCTGGTTGGGCGGGCTCTTCGGGCAACAGCGAGCGCTTCATTCGTTTAGCCCGGGTGGCCGGTGCTTGGGAAGGATTGTAGCCCTGCGATCGACGCGCAGCGAGGTTGCGAGCCAGCGCAACCGGAGCGGACGATCTTCCGTTAACCCTCATTTGCTAGAGTGGTGCTGTCAAACCCTAGGCACAGTTGCGTGCACGGCGTATCATGAGCGTCAAAGTCAGAAGAGAGCGGCCCGACCAGCGACGCCATCACCGCGTCACGGCCCCGCTTTACGTGACGCTTGCAGGGCACACGCAGCGCGCGGCCGACTGGAGCCTGGGCGGCTTGCGGCTGACCGGCCTTCCCGGGCCGCTACCCGCCGTCGGCGCCACGCTCACACTGCATCTGGCGCTGCCGTTCCAGGGCTTTGCGATCTCCTTCGATGCCACCGCCGAGGTCGTTCGAATCGATCCCCTCGAGCGCATGCTCGCGGTCCGCTTCGTCGAGCTCGGCGATCGCGAAGCGCGCATCATGCAGCACTTCGTCGAGGAGCTCATTCGTGGCGCGATGATCGACGTCGAGGACACGATCCAGCGCATGGACGTGCCGCTGACGCCGGTCTCGACCAGGCCCGATCCCAATCCCAGGTCCGAGCTGCCGATCCGCCGCTGGCCGGTCAAGACCATTGCCTACACGGCCTTCTACGCGGTGCTCGGCCTCTCGATCTTCGCTTACTCCGGGCTGCTCGCCTATTCGAATTTCTTCCGGATGGAGATCGAATCGGCCGTCATCCAGGCTCCGGTCGAGGCGGTGCGCGCCGAGGCTGACGGCCACGTGACCTGGGCCGCGTTCCGGCCCGGCGATTTCGTGCCCCAGGGCGAGATCGTGCTCAACGTCGCCGACAACGAGCTCGAGCGCCAGATCGACTTCGCCGAGATCGAGATCACCGAGCGAAAGGCCAAGCTCCTCTATCTGAAGCATCGTCAGCTCAACGAGCTCGACCGGATGGAGGACTTCGCGACCGTCGAGCTGAAGAACCTCGACCAGTCGAAGTTCGATCTGGAGGCCCGTGCCGAGGAAGCCAAGGCCGCCGCAGCCCAAGCAACCCGGATCGCCAAGCTCTTCAAGAAGGGCTATGCGACGCGACTTCAGCTCGACAACGCATCGAAGGCGGCGGTGATAGCGCGCAAGGCCTATCAGAGCGCCGAGGTTGAGCTCAGCTCGCGGCGCACGCTCGCCGGCCGCGACATCGGCGAACGCCACTACACGGGCGAGAACTTCGTCGGCGAGCGCGCCCAGATCGAGGCCGAGACCAAGCTCGCCGAAGCCGAGATCATGGCCGCTTTCGGCAAGCACCAGGCGCTCGTTGCCCATCGCACGCGGCTGGCCGCACGCGCTCCCTTCGATGCCCTCCTCCTCGATCTGCCGCGTGTCAACGACGGCTCCGTGCATCGCGGCGACGTGATCGCCATCCTCGAGCAGCCGCGCTCGCGCCGGGTGATGGCCTATCTGACCCAGGACGAGGTGCTGAAAGTCGGGCTCGGCGACGAGGCATCCGTGTTCGTCCCCTCGACCGATACGACGCTCACCGCCCGTGTGACCGGGATCGATCGCACCAGCGGCTTCGTCGATGAGCAGAACCAGGCCTATTCCTGGCGCGGCCGCAAGGATCGCACCGCCAAGGTCACGCTCGAGTTCAGCGACACCAGTCCCCTCGACGACAAGGCGAGCTATCGCTCGGGCACACCGGTCGTGGTGATCTTCGACGCCCGCTCCACCAATCAATTGCTGAGCGACATGCGCCAGAAGGTCGGACGATTGGACGATGCGCCACCAGCCGGCGCCGAACCGCCGACCCAGCTTGCGGACAATGCTGCCGCGGCTGGCGAGCCCGGCTCTTGAGAGCGGGCAACATGCAGCGGCCGGCCCCGCGCTATGACGATCCGACCCGCCCGATCGACTGGCGCGAGAAGTGGTCGCCGAAAGTGCTGACGTGCATCGCCGTCTATTTCTGCTGCTGCTACATCGCCTTCCAGCAGCTGCCGAACACGATCTGGGATCCCGACATCGACCAGATCACCTATGTGATCGGCATCCTCGGCGTATGGCGCTATTGCTGGTGGATGACGCATGCCGTGCGGGCGCGCATCTACGGGCATCTGGTCTATCCCAAAGTCGCATCGCGGGCAGCCGAGCTGTGGGCCGGCGGCTGGCGGCCGCGGCACCTGCACTTCATGATGACGACCTTCAAGGAGCACCGCGAGATCACCGAAGCGGTGGTGCGCGGCATCGTCTCCCAGGTCCGCGAGGCCGGCGTGCCCGCCACGCTCTGGCTCGGCTCGGGCGACATCTCCGACGAGGACCTGATCGCGGACTACCTGAAGCTCATCGCATCCGATCTCGACCTCACTTTCCGCATCGTGCGCCAGAACCTGTCGGGCAAGCGCATGGCGATCGCACTCGTGCTGCGCGCCATGTGCCGCCACGACATCGGCGACGACGAGCTGGTCGTGTTCATGGACGGCGACTTCGTGATCGCGCCGGGCACGATCCGGAAATGCCTGCCCCTGTTCGGGGTCGACAAGGACCTGCAGGCGCTGACGACCGACGAGGACGTGATCGTCAAGGGCCCGGCCTGGATGCAGTCCTGGCTGAACATGCGCTTCGCCCAGCGCCGGCTCGCCATGCAGAGCCATGCGCTGTCGGGCCGCGTGCTGACGCTGACAGGGCGGATGTCGATCTTCCGCGCAAGGCACGTCAAGCAGTACGAGTTCATCCGCCTGCTCGAAGCCGATTATCTCGACCATTGGCTGTGGGGCAAGTTCCGCTTCCTGTCGGGGGATGACAAGAGCACCTGGTACTATCTGCTGAAGCACCGCGGGCGCATGCTCTATGTGCCCGACGCCACCGGCTACACGATCGAGGTCGTCAGCGGCTCGGCCTATGTGCGCATGATCGAGAACTTCCGGCGCTGGTCGGGCAACATGCTGCGCAACGGCCAGCGCGCCATTGCGCTCGGGCCGCGGCGGATGCCGTTCTTCATCTGGTGGTGCCTGATCGACCAGCGGCTCGCCATGTGGACGATGCTGTTCTCGCCCGTGCTCGCGATCGCCGCCACCATCATCAAGGGCGCCGATTACCTGATCGCCTATCTGATCTTCCTGGCTGTCACCCGCATGCTGCTGTCGATGCTGATCTTCCAGTACTCGCGCCGGGTGGACCTCAACTATGTCTGGATCCTTTACGTCAACCAGATCACCAACGCCGGCGTGAAGGTCTACATGCTCTGGCGACTCGCCAAGCAGAAATGGTCCAACCGCGGCGACCAGCGCGCGGGCTTCGGCACGGACGGGCTCATCGCCACTTTCCGCGAATGGATGGCCAGCTACCTCACCGCCGTGTCGGTGGTGGGGTTGTTTCTTGCCGTGATCGTCTACTCGAAATTGCTCATTGTTCCAAGTTGGGATTTTGTGAAAGCCGTATTCTTGAGTTGATATTGCCTAAAATTGCGACACACGACTTCACGTGACATCGATCTATTGTTGTTAGACCTGATCCCGCTGGCATGACCACAAGCCCCGCACCGTCCGCTTCGAGGACGGTCCGAACGGGGCGGTGTGCCGAGCGGGGCGGGTCGACCAAGGGCGCAAGGGCGCCCGGACCGTGCCCTGGGCGGCGGCAATGGGCGTGCGACCAGCAGGGCGGGCACAGCAGAACGTGTGGCGTGGGAGCGCATTGGCAATCATGTATGACGTACAATCGGGCAAGAGCCTGCAAATGGCGTGGGGCGCCGAGCCGGCGCGTGTCGTCGAGGCGGTCGCGGACAAACCCTCGATCAGCGTGGTGGGCCTTGGCTATGTGGGCGCCGTGTCGATGGCATGCCTCGCGGATCTGGGCTTCCGCATGGTCGGCGTCGATATTTCCGACATCCGGGTCGATGCGGTCAATTCCGGCCGCTCGCCGATCGTCGAGGAGAGGCTGGGCGAGTTGCTGAAAGCCGGTGTCGAAGCCGGCCGCATCTCGGCCTCGCGCAACCTGCTCGGCGCCGTCCTGATGACCGATGTGACGTTCGTCTCGGTCGGCACGCCGACGGCAGCCGACGGCAGTTGCGACCTGTCCTATGTCCGCGAGGCGAGCCGCACGATCGGCGAAGCATTGAAAGCCAAGGCGCGCTACCACGTCGTCGTCATGCGCTGCTCGATCCCGCCCGGCACGACGCTCCGCGTGGTGGTGCCTGAGATCGAGCAGGCGTCCGGCAAGAAGCTCGGCACCGATTTCGGCGTCTGCTTCAACCCGGAGTTCCTGCGCGAGGGCGTTGCTGTCGCCGACTTTTTCGCGCCGCCCAAGACCGTGATCGGAGCCTCCGACGCCCGCGCCTCGAAGGTGGTCGAAGCCATCTACCGCACCATCGACCCAAAATCGATCTTCACCTCGATCGAGGCGGCCGAGATGGTGAAATATGCCGACAATGTCTGGCACGCGACCAAGGTCGCCTTCGGCAACGAGATCGGCCGGCTCTGCAAGGCGCTCGCGATCGACAGCCACGACGTGATGAACATCTTCGTCAAGGACCAGAAGCTCAATCTGTCGCCCTACTACCTGAAGCCGGGCTTTGCCTTCGGCGGCTCGTGCCTGCCAAAGGAAGTGCGTGCGGTCGGTCATCTGGCCGACGAGCTCGGCGTCGATCTGCCCCTCGTCAAGAGCCTCATCCCCACCAACCGCGCCCACATCGACCAGGCGATCCGGCTGCTCGGCGCCTTCAAGGGCAAGCGGGTCGGCTTCCTCGGCGTCACCTTCAAGGCCGCGACCGACGACATCCGCGAGAGCCCGACGCTCGACGTGATGGCCGAGCTGATGGCCGATGGCGAGCAGATCCTCGCCTATGATCCCAACCTCACCTTCGGCCCGCACCTGAAGGCCCAGGTCAGCTACGTCAAGCACTCCTCTCCCCACCTGACCGAGCTGCTCGCCAGCATCGAGGATATCACCGTGCAGAGCGCGGCAGCTCTCTGCCGGGAATGCGAGGTGATTGTCGTCTCCCATGCGACCGACGAGTTCCGCCGGGCAGTCGAGCAGCGCCCAGGTGGAGTCCACGTGCTCGACCTCGCGCGCCTCTGGAAGACGCGCCCCGACGACACATCCTACCAAGGCATCGCCTGGTAGTCCTGATCGACGGATTTTGACGCACTGCAGGCCGCCGGCAATCACCGGCGGCCTGTTCCTTTCTGGAATGCCCTGCAACGAGTCCAATGTTGCAGTATCTCGTTAAGCATCGCTAACGGTCGGCAATACTCGATCCAATTTTAAACTCTCTCTTGATACGCCCTAAAAGCACTTCCGCTAGAACAACTGCTGAAAGTGCGGGTCTCCTCATGGGTGACCCGTGCTTGCCGCAGGCACCGAACCTTTCAGCCCGGGACCCATTGAGGACCCGGGCTGACGGTGCAGTCGCGGCCGGGAGAGGCATAGGGCGGGACATACCCACCCTGGTTAGTGAACGGAATGGGAGACATGGCAGACACAAACGGCACCGGCGCCGGGGACGTGATCAACGGCGACAAGGCCGCTGACACAATCTGGGGCCAAGGCGGCGACGACACCGTCAATGGCGGCAAGGGCAATGACAGCCTCTTCGGCGGCAACGGCAACGACAGCATCTCGGGCCAGTCGGGCGACGATCTGATCAGCGGCGGCAAGGGCATGCCCGGCGCGCTCAATCTCGACAAGCTGGTGATGACCGAGGACTACAAGGGCTCGGTCACCTTCCTCAGCGAGTCGGCGGGCTACCGCAACACGCTCGGCATGTACAAGATCGACGCCAAGGGCAACATCTACGGCGTGCAGGTCCTGTTCGCCAACGCCTCCCTGAAGGGCTCGGGCGGCGATCTGGAAGGCGGCAAGTCGAAGGCCGAGTTCGCGGTCAAGGCCGGCGAGAAGATCGCCTTCTTCGTCGTACCCGACGCGTTCAGCAGCAAGGCGAACGCAGAGATGCTCAGCAGCGGCAAGGGCAGCTTCGAGCTGCGCGATGCCAAGGGCCAGCCCGGCAACGTGAACGGCGGCGAGCTCGCGCTCACCTACGTGCTCGACGGCAAGGCGACGGCGATCACCTCGGCCCACGGCACCTCGACCTACCACAGCTTCATGGGCGATACCCGCAGCGTCAACGGCGACGGGCTCGACCACGTGCATGGCGAGGTCAACAAGGCCGAAGGCAACCTCAAGATCGGCTTCGAGGACCTCTGGAACGGCGGTGATAGGGACTTCGACGACAGCGTGTTCGTCGTCAACATCGGCGTCAACAACGCCAATGGCCTGAAGAAGCCTTCGGTCGCCCCGGCTCCCGGCGTCGACGACGACATC
>JANNSW010000467.1:0-2147 GCA_031403055.1 Hyphomicrobiaceae bacterium
GACATTCCCTGCGGCGGCGTCAGCGACGGCTTGTCTTTCGGCTTCTCGCGCACGGTTTTCGGCACGCGGATCGATTGGCCGGTCTCCAGCCGGACGTTGGCCTGTACCCGCTTGCTGTCGACGCGCACTTGTCCCGATCGCAGCAGCTTCTGCAGGAAGCCGTGGGTGACATCGGGAAAATGGATCCTGAACCACTTGTCGAGGCGCAGGCCGGCCTCGCTCGGTGCGATCGTCATCGTTTCGACGGGCGGGCTCATGTCAACAGGACCTTTGCAAGCGCCAGCCCGCCGATGAACGCCAGCGCCGCCGTGATGACGGTGCCGACGAGATAAAGCGCCGCGGCGGCGGGCGCATCCCGCTCCAGTAGCACCCAGAAGTCGAGCGCATAAGCAGAGAACGTGGTGAAGCCGCCGAGGATGCCGGTCGCCAGAAATATCCGCATCGCCTCCTGCTCCGGCCAGAGCTTGATGAAACACCAGTAGAGCACGCCCATCAGTCCGCAGCCGACGACATTGACGATCAGCGTCGACCACGGAAACGCCCCGCCGAGCCAGCGCGCCACGCCGACGTTGACGAGATAACGCGCACCCGCCCCGATGGCACCGCCGGCAGTTGCGAGGAAGAGGAGCTTCATTAATCGTACTGTGTCACGATTTTCCGCGTCGTTTTTGATCTGCGATAGGGGTCGCACAACAGGGGCAGCGCGGCAAGCGTCGTGCGATGCCGACGGTCAAGCGTCGCCGCATGGATGCGATCGAGTCCGGCACGTGCCGCTCAGGCCGGAGCGGGGGAGCCGCGGGGTCGGTAACGCGCGGGAACGGCAATCGGCGCGACATGCCCGGCGCGTTGCGTTTTCGAGGGGAAAAAAACTCCCCTCTCGGAGATCAGGAAGCCGTAGGTGGCGATGCAGAGCGTGGCGTGGTGGTGGAAGCCGACCCAGCCTCGGCCCTCGAAGTGACCGAGCCCGACCTCCTGCTTGAGGTCGTGATAATCGCGCTCGATCCGCCATCGCATCATAGTCCTGTCGACATGGGCGTCGAACGCGATGTTTTTCGGCAGCGTCGAGAGCCAGAACTTGGTCGGCGCCGTCTCGTCCTTCGGCCACTCGATCAGCAGCCATTCCTCGGGCTGATCTTTGCCGCAGCCATCGCCGCAGGGCCGCGCACGCACGCGGGCGAAGCGAGATTTGAGCGCCTCGGCCGTGCCCTGCCGCCACGTGATCGTCTTCCACGCGGTCTTCGGCAACGCGAGCGCCAGCGCTTCAGCCGACGTCTCTTTCTTGCCCGGATCGACCAGCGTTCGGCCGCGCACAGCGACCGCATAGGTCAAGTCCAACGCCGTCAGGCGAGCACGCAGCGACGCATCTGTGCCGTAGGCTGAATCCATCAACACGACACCGCGCGGCAAGTCCGCCGCACAGGCCCATTCGATCTGCTCGAGCGCGATCTCGAGCTTGGTCGCAAAGGCGATCTCGTCGGGGACGCCCGTCTTCGCGCGGCGCTCGCTGTCCTCGGCCCAGCTCTTGGGAAGATAAAGCCGATAAGCAACGGGCAGGCTCGCGTGATGGTTGGCGAGCGACAACGAGACCGCCACCTGGCAGTTGTCCTGCTTGCCGGACTGGCCGCAGTACTGATGCGACACGCCGACCGAATGCTTCCCGTGCTTCGGGAAACCGGTGTCGTCGATGACCCACGCTTCGATCGCACCGTGTCGCTCGATCGCGGGCAGCACCGCCTCACGCACTTTGGCCAGCACAGCTGCGTCCGACCAATTGCCTTGCGCGACGAAATGCAGGAGCGACTGGTGCTGTGCGGCAACGCGCTCAGGCGCCGTTAAAGCTGCGATTGGCTCGACGCTCTTCCTTTCGCCGGGCAACATCAGCCCCGTGCAGTAGTCGCGCATCGGGCCTACGCGGGACACGCGACCAATTACGCTTGCAAGCCCGTCGAGATAAGCCGAAAAACGCGCGTCGCTGTCGTCCGATTGCCGCCTGCCCATTGCCGCCTCCGTCAAAGGAATCAGTCAAATCGCTGATTCCCGGCAGCAAGCAGCTATGTCAAAGTGACTCAGTACGACTAACCCAAGAGGATATCCTGTGGAAAGGTGGTGACGTTCACGTCACGCCGGCAGCGTGACCGGTTCGCCAC
>JANNSW010000468.1:0-2416 GCA_031403055.1 Hyphomicrobiaceae bacterium
AAAAAGCGGCCGTCGGGCAAGCGCAGCACCTGGCCGGTCGCCACGCTCGCCCATGGTCCATCTCGTCCGCCCTCCACCCACCCCCCCAATGTCGGCGCATTTCGTTAGCCGACGTTCTGATGCCCGAGCGGTCGGCCTTGCGCTTCCCAGGTCTGGATCGAACCAGGGGCCGCGATTCCGTCCGCAATGGAGGATTATCCCCAATCCCGCGAGTGTGGTGCAATCCGGCCATTCAACTCCGGCGCGCGCTGCCGCATGATGGCTGAGCCGAATCGGCCAGGGGGATCGTCGCGCTCATGCCTGCAGTCGCCGTTGCGAATTTCGAGCCTGCCGCCGGAGCCAGCGCGCTCGCCCGCGCCGAAGCTGTCCTCCATTCGGTGTTCAGCTACAAGGCCTTCCGCTCGTTCCAGGCCGACGCCATCACGGCGCTGATCGGGGGCGCCGACGTGCTCGCCTTGATGCCGACGGGGGCGGCAAGTCGTTGCTCTATCAGATCCCTTCACTCGTTCGCGCCGGAACGGGCATCGTGGTCTCGCCGCTGATCGCGCTGATGCAGGACCAGGTGGATGCGCTGAAACAGCTCGGCGTGAAAGCCGCCTTCCTCAACTCCTCGCAGACGCCCGAGGAGCAGCGCGCGACCGGGATGACGGGTGGATGGGTGTGCGCGAGACGTTTCCTCCAACACGCATTCCGGTGTAGCCGGTTGGAGCGCCAACACGGGTCCAGTGTGGCAGCCGTTCTGGCGAAGCAAATCGGGCTTGCGAAGCAAATCGGGGCTCTCGACATCAATCGCAAACAGAGCCGAGCGGATTGCCTTGGATTGCCGTGAGCGGCTGAGGCACGGGATTGCGCGCGGGCCCGGCAGCGCTGGCCGCACTGCGCCCAGCTTCCCCGCTCCGATCGCGGCTCATGAAACAGTGAAGGGCGCCCTGGGGCCTGGGCGCCCTTCCCGCGTGAGCCTGCCGTTTGCACGGCAAGGCCCGCTACCGGTGACCCGCTCAGCGCGTGATGCGCAGCTGGGCGAGCTGGAAGGCGATCTCGCGGAAGGCTGCCTTCAACTCGTCGCCGTCGGTCGCGAGGAAGGCCTGCGAGGTCGACGAAGCGCAGGTGCTCATGGTCTCGACCGCATTCTCGTCCTCGAGCTGGAAGCCGACGGTGTAGACGGTGATGCCCTTGGCTTTCATGGCGGCGCAGAGCGCACGGGCCTGCTCGTCGGAGCGCCCGTTGGGCGAGTTGGGCGTGCCGTACTGGTCGCGGGCCCGGACATGGCTCGCGTATTCGGTGTTGTACTCGCCGTCGGTCATCAGCACGGCGATCTTGTAGACGTCGTCCGCCTCGTAGGGGCCGGCCTGGCTCGAAGCGCTCCAGACGCTGTTCCACTCGGGCGAGAGCGTGTACCAGGCCCAGGCGGTGCCGAGTTGGCCAGCCGTCCAGCCGTCGGCGTTGAACCCGTTGATGGCGTTGATCAGTGTCTGCTTGTTGGTCGTGAGCGGAACGACGGTCGAGGTCGGGCAGACCCCGCCGAAGACGGCGTTGAGGCGTTTGGCGGGCGTGCTCGGCGCGGCGTCGGTGAAGGCTTCCGGTCCCGTCCGCTCGGAGACGCAATTGGTGCGCCCGACCTGGACGGTGCGGTTGCGCGTATCCTGGTAGCACTGGTATTTGTGCCAGCCCGACGTCGAGTTGCCCGCTGGGCAATTCGACGTGTTCGAGCTGTTGGGGCCGCGCACGGCGACGCGAGTGCTGCCCGGGTTGACGGCGGCTGAGAAAGGGACGAGCGCGACGCGCGCCGTGTGCTCGGTCTGGATGTCGGGCACGATGATCTGGATCAGGTCCTTGGCGGCAACCTTCAGATCCTCGATCTTCTGCCCGGCCATGGAGCCGGTGATGTCGAGCATCAGGGAAACTTCGAGGTTCTTGTCGTTGCCGCCCAGGGCAAGGCCGGCCCGCGACGTCGCCGAGACCGTGATGTCGTTTTCGCCCAGAATGCGCAGGAACGTGGTCTCGACGCTGGCACGGGCGGACAGCTCGATCGTGTAGGACGCCTCGTCGACGACCGCGTTGATCGCCTCGGTATGGACGCCCTCGGGCAGCGCATCCCGGAAATGGCTCTCGGCCGTGCTCTGGGCCTCGGCGGCGCTGCCCGAGACCTGATAGGAACGTCCGCCTGCCAGCACGGCCGCGTCGAGCGCGCCCTGGATCTGGGTGCGGGTCTGCAGCGACCGGCCGAGATCGACCGACATGCCGATCATGGCGCACACCGGCACGATCATCGCCGCGAAAATCATCGAGATGTTGCCGGACTGCTCGGAGCGGAAACGGGCAGCGCAGTGAGGTGCCCGCTTGCGGCCTGCCGCCGGGCAAGTCAGATCGGATGCGGTTGCGCCCTTCGGATCTTGGTGCTGCATGAGATTCTCCC
>JANNSW010000469.1:0-1772 GCA_031403055.1 Hyphomicrobiaceae bacterium
ACTTGCACACGACCGATATCGCCGAGGTCCGCGCCTTCTATGGCAAGCTCCTTGCCAGCGAGTGCGGAGCGCGCGATCCGCGCATCGAGCAGGCCTTTGCCAGCGTGCCACGGGAGGCGTTTCTGCCACCCGGCCCCTGGCTGGTGAGCGTCGCCGACCAATACATCGATACGCCGAGCGCCGATCCCGTGCACATCTATCGCAACCTCGTGATCGCGCTCGATGCCGCCAAGGGCATCAACAATGGCGAGCCGTTGCTGCACGCGCGCTGGATCGACGAGGCTTCCCCACAGCCGGGCGAGACGATCGTGCAGGTAGGCGTCGGACACGGCTATTACTCGGCCATTCTCGCGCGGCTGGTGCAGCCGGGCGGCAGGCTCATCGGCTACGAGCTCGAGCCCGAGCTTGCCGCCACCGCGCAGCGCAACCTCCTCGACTACCATAATATCTCGATCATAGCGGGCGATGCCGTCTCGCTCGCGCTGCCGCCGGCCGACCTCATCTATGTGAGCGCGGGCGTCGTTGCGCCGCCCGAGCACTGGCTGCTGGCGCTTCGTCCGGGCGGCCGTCTGATCTTTCCCTGGCGGCCATCTGGGGACGTTGCGCTTGCCCTGCTCGTCACCCGCGTCGCATCCGGTTTCGCCGTGAAGCCACTGATGCCCGCCTGGTTCATTCCCTGCGTCGGCGCTTGCGTCGATGCCAACGCGGCGCTCGTGCCCGACGAGGCCGGCGCCCGGCAATCGCGCTCGATCAACCTCACCCGCAACAAGGCTCCCGATACCACCGCGACAGCGATCTATCGGCATGTCTGGTTTTCGGCCGCGGAAATCGCCTCTCGAGAAACACATCGTCTGAACCCTACGAATGGACCGTAGGTCGGACTTACCCCGGCCTCGAGCCGGGGAAAGTCCGACGGGTCAGCAGTTGTCGGACTTCGCGAAGAGCTCAGTCCGACCTACAGTGGAAACGTCCCAGTTTCCTCAAACACGCATGCCGGCCCCGCCGGTTGGAGGGCTAACCTGGACCCTGGCCCGGCTGATTGATCGTAAGTGGGGCCCCGAGGTCTAGCAATTGCTCCGCGCAGTTGAGAAAACCGAGCGGGACAGCGGCCGCCCGGCACCCGGGCTGGCAGGCGAGCGGACGATGGCAAACAGAGAGCGACGACGCATGACGAAGGCCGCCGCCACCTTCCAGGACCCCCACGAGACGGGCGACCATTCCGCGCGGCTCCTGCAGCAGGCGATCGGGCGCGAGGTTAAGCGCTTCCGCGAGAAGCTGAACATGACGATCACGGAGCTCGCCAAAGCCGCCGACATGTCGGCCGGCATGCTCTCCAAGATCGAGAACGGCGCGACCTCGCCCTCGCTCGGCTCGCTGCAAGCGCTGTCGCGCGCCCTGCACGTGCCGGTGACGGCGCTCTTCCGCTCGTACGAAGAAGTGCGCGATGCGACCTTCGTCAAGGCGGGAACGGGGCTTACGATCGAGCGGCGCGGCACCCGGGCCGGCCACCAGTATCAGCTGCTCGGCCATACGCCGAGCGGGGCGCTGATCGTCGAGCCTTATCTGATCACGCTATCGGCTGAATCCGACGTCTTCCCGATCTTCCAGCACGACGGCCTCGAGCTCATCTACATGCTGGAGGGCGAGGTCGTCTACCGCCACGGCAACCGCACCTACACGCTCACTCCCGGGGATTCGCTCTATTTCGACAGCGACGCCCCGCACGGCCCCGAGGAGCTGCGCAAACTCCCGATCCGGTTCCTGTCGGTGAT
>JANNSW010000470.1:0-1983 GCA_031403055.1 Hyphomicrobiaceae bacterium
ACTTGCACACGACCGATATCGCCGAGGTCCGCGCCTTCTATGGCAAGCTCCTTGCCAGCGAGTGCGGAGCGCGCGATCCGCGCATCGAGCAGGCCTTTGCCAGCGTGCCACGGGAGGCGTTTCTGCCACCCGGCCCCTGGCGTGTGAGCGTCGCCGACCAATACATCGATACGCCCAGCGCCGATCCCGTGCACATCTATCGCAACCTGGTCGTCGCACTCGATGCCGCAAAGGGCATCAACAATGGCGAGCCGTTGCTCCACGCGCGCTGGATCGACGCGGCTTCACCACAGCCGGGCGAGACGATCGTGCAGGTGGGCGTCGGGCACGGCTATTACTCGGCCATTCTTGCGAGACTGGTTCAACCGGGCGGCAACCTCATCGGCTACGAGCTCGAGCCCGAGCTTGCCGCCACCGCGCAGCGCAACCTCCTCGACTACGATAATGTCTCGGTCGTTGCGGGCGATGCCGTCTCGCTCGCGCTGCCGCCGGCCGATCTCATCTATGTGAGCGCGGGCGTCGTTGCGCCGCCCGAGCACTGGCTGCTGGCGCTTCGTCCGGGCGGCCGTCTGATCTTTCCCTGGCGGCCATCTGGGGACGTTGCGCTTGCCCTGCTCGTCACCCGCGTCGCACCCGGTTTCGCCGTGAAGCCACTGATGCCCGCCTGGTTCATTCCCTGCGTCGGCGCTTCCGTTGCCGCCAACGCGGCGCTCGTGCCCGACGAGGCCGGCGCCCGGTGCTCGCGCTCGATCAACCTCACCCGCAACAAGGCTCCCGATACCACCGCGACAGCGATCTATCGGCATGTCTGGTTCTCGGCCGCGGATCCGGCCTGAGAAAGCTCACCGTCGCGATGCCCCTCGACGCGATGGCCGCACGCCGGTAGACTGCCGGTGGTGCGGGCCCACTGCCGGAACCTGGCACGAATTGCGAGCTAGAGACCCACATGAGCGACCGCAGGCCGAGCCTCGACGACAAGTTCGATCTGAAACAGGATCGGATTCTGCTGAACGGCTCGCAGGCGGCGGTCCGGTTGATGCTGATGCAGCGTGAGCGCGACCGGCGCGCGGGCCTCGACACCGCCGGCTACGTGACCGGCTATCGCGGCTCGCCCATCGCTGGCCTCGAAGGTCAGTTCAAGCGCGCCGAGCGCTTCACCCGCAAGGCGGGCATTCTGTTCCAGACCGGCCTCAACGAGGATCTCGCGGCAACGGCGCTGTGGGGCACGCAACAGGCCCAGCTGAAGGGCGAAGGCAAGCACGATGGCGTGTTCGGCATGTGGTATGGCAAGGGCCCCGGTGTCGATCGCACGGGCGACGCCTTTCGCCATGCCAACCATGCGGGAACGGCCAAGCACGGCGGCGTCATCGCCTTGATGGGCGACGACCACACCTGCGAATCCTCCACGACCGCCCACCAGAGCGAATGGTCGCTGATCGACTACATGATCCCGGTGCTCAACCCGGCTGGCGTCCAGGAGATCCTCGACTTCGGCATCCACGGCTTTGCACTGTCGCGGTATGCGGGCGTCTGGGTCGGCATCAAGTGCGTGAAGGACAATTTCGAATCGACCTCCGTCGCCGACGGCCGGCTCGATCGGGTCGAGATCATCCACCCCGACGACTTCGCAATGCCGGCAGGCGGGCTCAACATCCGCATGAACGACCACCCGCTCGCGCGCGAGGCCCGGCTGCACGACTTCAAGCGTGACGCCGCAGTCTCCTATTCCCGTGCCAACGCCCTCGACAAGGTGATCTTCAAGGGCGGCAGCAAGCCGCGCCTGGGGATCGTGACCACGGGCAAGAGCTACCTCGATACCCGCCAGGCGCTCGATGAGCTCGGCATCGGCGAGGCCCGCGCGCCGGTCGCGCTCGCGCTGCATCAGCATCAACCGGACCGCCGCCTGCGAGCCGTTCAGCAGAATCCGATCCTGTTTCAGATCGAACTTGTCGTCGAGGCTCGGCCTGCGGTCGCTCATGTGGG
>JANNSW010000471.1:0-12492 GCA_031403055.1 Hyphomicrobiaceae bacterium
TGCGCGCGATCGAAGGCTCGCTCGTCATGCGTCACGCCGGGCCCCAGATCGTCGTCGTCGATCAAGCCAATATCGGCTCGCTCGCGATTGACGACAGCCTGGCGCCGGCCTGGTTCAAGCCGACCTTCGAAGTGAAGTAGCGCCAGATTCCGCCAGCCTGCAACGACCATGAGTCTTTCAGGCGTTGCGGCTCAGCAGCTCGGCTTGGTGGCGCTGGCACGGCGCTCGTCTCGAAGGTCCCACCTCAATTCGGCTCGGGATGCGCCTGCGCGCTCTTCCATTGCGGCTCGAAACCGAGGATCACCACCGAGGAGGGCAGCTCGGGATTGAAGATGCGATTGTGCCAGAGCGTCGCCTGGAAGGCCTCGCTGCGGGCTGCGAGCGCGCGAACCGAGCAGATCATCTTGAAATTCTGGCTGTACTCGTCGAACTCGAGCAGGCACTCGCCGGCGCCGAGCAGCCTGCCCGCGAGGGCCGACTTGGGCGGGAACACGGCCGTCATCTCGTCGCTGAAGCGTGCGGACAGCTGGAAATGGGTCGATGCGAGGTGCTCGAGCCCTTTGGTATAGACAATGCGCGGGTCGTTCGATTTCCGCACCTGGAACTTCAGGAAGTCGGTGCTTTCCCTGGGCGCCCTCGGCACGATCAGCACCGTCAGTCCGTCCGAAACCTGCTCCGAGCCGATCAGCAGCCGCGGCCGCATGCCGGGGCTCGGGCGGCCCCCCGCCTCGCGCATGGCGATCTGGCGGATCCGGCACTGCCAACCGAGGAAATGGTCGCGTACTCTGGTGTCGGGTAGCTTCTTCATGGTGGGCTCTGATCGGCCTTCCTGGTGAGTGTCCCCGGACTTCTAGAGGGCGGCAGGTCGCGGGTCGAGGCTTTGATGATCGCCGCTTGGCCAGGATGGAGGGAGAAGCGGATGACACGAACGATCGTGCCGGCGGCCGAGGGGCGCGCCGTCGAGGTGGGCAAGGGCCGCCGCCTCACGATCACGACCCCCAAGGGCCGCCAGGCCGCCGACTTCTTCGCCTACAACGCCCACGACCTCGACGAATGGCTGTCGCCGCCCCATTCCTGGGTGACGACCTTCTGCCTGAAGCCGCGGGCGGGCGATACGCTGATCTCGCGCTTCCGTCGGCCGATGGTGAGGATCGTCGAGGATGGGGCCGAGGGCTGCCACGACATGCTGATCGCGGCCTGCGACCAGTTCCGCTACGAGTTTTTCGGGCACAAGGGGCTGCATGCGAGCTGCTCGGGCAATCTCGAGCTCGCCATGCGCCGGCTCGGCCATCAGGTGGCGGTGATCCCGCAGCCGGTCAACTTCTTCACCAACACGGTGGTCGCCCCCGACGGCAAGTTGTTGTCGCCGCCCAATCCGGTGAAGCCGGGTGCCTTCGTGGTAGTGGAAGCGCTGATCGATCTCGTGTGCGTGGTCTCCTCCTGCCCGTTCGATCTGAAAGTCGAGGGCTGGGAGATCAACGACACGGGCGGCGTCAGCGAGTTGTGGCTGGATGTGGAGTAGGAGCGAGCGATGGCTTCGAGAATGCCCGAAGCGGGCGCCGGCGGGATTTTCCGATAGTGGAGGCGGCCGAGGTTGCCCCGGCCGCTGCGGCTGGTCGCTATTTGCCTCACGCAGCCGGTACCTCGAGCTATCACCCGTCATCCCGGACGCGCAAGGCGCGATCCGGGATCTTGGCCAAGGACACTGACGGTGCCTGGACGATCCCGGCTCGCGCACCGGAGCACATGATTGGTCGGATCCTGCGAGCGCGGGCCGGTTCACGTCCGGGATGACGGGTGTGGGGCAGGCTGGCCGAACCGCCTACTCCTTCGCCCCCTCGCCTCCGGCTTCCTCGCCTGCCTGCTCCTCGCGGTCGCTCGCGCCTTCCTCGAACATGTCGTTGGCCGCCGCGCCGAGCTGGTCGAACTTCGCCATCTCCTCCTGCACGCTGGTCACGTCCTCGCCGCGAGCCTGGCGCTCGGCCTCGTCCATGGTGCGGGCCACGTTGATCGTGATCTTCGAGACGACCTCGGGATGCAGGCCGACGCGGACCTGATGCAGACCGAGCACCTTGATCGGCTTGTCGAGCAGCACCTGGCCGCGGCCGACCGTGAAGCCGCCTGCCGTCACCGCATCCGCGATGTCGCGCGTCGAGACCGAGCCATAGAGCTGGCCGGTATCGCCGGCGGTGCGGATGATCGAGAAGATCTTAGCCTCGAGCTTCTCGTGGACGGCCTCGGCCTCCTTCTTCAGCTCGAGATTGCGGACCTCGAGCTGGGCGCGCTCGCGCTCGAACCGGGCGAGGTTCTCCTGCGTCGCCCTGAGCGCTTTCTTCTTGGGCAACAGGAAGTTGCGGGCGAACCCATCCTTGACTTTGATCACGTCGCCCATTTGTCCGAGCTTGGCGATCCGCTCGAGCAGCACGACTTGCATGTGAAGTCTCCTTGTTTGGGGGGCAGGGGTTGGGTTTCAGGAATTGGGTTTCGGGTTGCGGGGGTCTGGGGCTCGCGTGTAGCGCGCGCGCAGATGGAGCAACGGATCGACGAGGCCGAGCAGCACCAGGATGGCCGCGGCAAACGGGGTGATGAGAACGAGCGCACCGTATGCAACGGTCAAGACGAAGCCGCGCAGGGCACGACCTCGGGTCACCGCGTGCACCACCCCAAGTCCGATCAGCACGAAAGCGGTAACGTGCGCGCCTGCGAACGCGCTGGCGATCGGGCCGAGCAGGCCTGCATGGAAGCTCGCCGCAACCGAGACCAGAAACGTGATCAGCAGCACCAGCGGCCCGTCGGTCATGGCCAGATCGGGACCGGGCCGGTCGAGGCGCCCAGAGGCGAACAGCACGCTGCGTGCGATCAGCAGATTGAGCACCATCAGAGCGAGCCAGACCGATGCCATCGCCCCAGGCAGCGAGGAGGCGAGTGCCGCGATCACCTGCTCGAGGCGCGCCGGATCGAGGCCTTCGCGCAGCGGCGGCGGCAGCATCGCCGCGATCTCGCCGCCCAACTGCTTGACGGAAGCGTCATAGGCGGAGCGCTCGACACCCAGGCGCAGCACCATCAGAGCGCCGAAAGCGCCCGCGAGCAAGGTTGCGACCGAGAGGATCATCCCGGGGCGTGCCGAGAGGCCAGGGGTTACCGCCGCCCCGCTCGCCTGGCCCGGTCCCGATCCGACACCGACCGCGGTCAGCAGCAGCACTGGCAGGCCATACCCCAGTAGATAGCCTGCCTCGGCGCCGAAGCCCGCCGTCAGGCTGATGACGAGGGAAGCGAGCGCCACCGCGACGACGGCAGCCTTCAGCCCCCAGCCGAAGCCGACGATCAACCCCGGCAATGGCAGGATCAGGTAAAGCAGGAACGCCAATGCCGTTCCGGTCGTGATCGACAGGAACAGCACGGCACTCGCAAGGCCCGCGCCGAGGCCGATCGCTAGGGGATGTCGCAGCATTCGAGCTGTCCCGCCGCTGGCGGTTAGGGGCGGGAACCTCGTCGTCGGGGCGCCCGCTCCAACCTCGGCCTCGCCTCGAGGCCTACTTCAAGAGGTAGGGCAGCAACCCCAGGAAGCGCGCGCGCTTGATGGCTTTCGCCAGCTCGCGTTGCTTCTTGGCGGAAACCGCCGTGATCCGGCTCGGCACGATCTTGCCGCGCTCGGAAATGTAGCGCTGGATCAGGCGCACGTCCTTGTAGTCGATCTTGGGTGCCTTATCGCCCGAGAATGGGCAGGTCTTGCGCCGGCGATTGAACGGGCGACGCGCGCCACCCGTGGAGCCTGTGGAGCCTGTGGAAGCAGCCGGTGTCATCGACATCACTCATTCCCTCCGTCGTCCTGGGCCGGGGTATCGGGCCGGAACCCGCCGCCACTTCTGCCACCACGGAAGCCGCCACCGCCTCCAGCTTCGCTGTCGCGATCGCCACGGAAGCCGCCGCCTCCGCCTCCGCCGCCACCGCCAAATCCACCGCCACCGCCGCCGCGGCCGCCACGGAACCCGCCGCCCTCGCGATCGCCACCAAAGCCACCGCCGCCACTGCGGCCGCCACGGAAGCCGCCACCACCGCCCTCACGGTCGCCGCGCGGCCCGCGCCGGTCGTCGCGGTCGCTCTTCCTCATCATTGCGGAGGGCTCGGTCTCGTGCGCCTCGACTTTGATCGTGATGTAGCGCAGCACATCCGAGGAGATGCCCATCTGGCGCTCCATCTCGGCTACCGCGGCGTGCGGCGCATCGAGGTTGAACAGGGTGTAGTGGGCCTTGCGGCTCTTCTTGACCTTGTAGGCGAGAGCCCGCAATCCCCAGTGCTCGGTCTTCACGACTTTGCCACCGTGGGTTTCGATTACGCCTTCGAATTCCTTGGCGAGCGCCTCGGCCTGCTGGGTCGAGACGTCCTGACGCATGAGGAACACATGCTCGTAGAGTGGCATGGATGCCTGTCCTTGTCCGATCCCCGGCGCAAAGCCCCTCTTGAGCCGGAGGCAGCAGTGCTGCCGGACAGGCCCGCAAGGACGACCCGAAAGAGCGAAGACACAGGAAGCCAGGCACCATGCCCTGCAGAGCGGGGTCACCGCCACGCCTTCCCTTCAGCCTTCGACCGGGGGATTGAGAGCCGTTCCTTTAGTCGAAGTGGGGCCATTGCGGCAAGTGAAATGTCGATCAGACGGGCCTGCGGCTTGTCCTGCCGGCCCAACGGGCCCATGTTGAGCCGATGATGCAGCTCTCCATACTGGCTTGTGCGCTTGCAATCGGGCTGATGCGGCAGCTGGAGGAGCCTGCTCTCCCGACCGAGCAGCCACGACCGGCATCGTGCCCCGGCGACACCGCGACGTCCTCGCGGGCCGGCTCGCCTGCCATTTGTCCGCCTCCCGCCAAGCTCGAGGCGCCATGACGGCGGGCTCGACACCGTCCGGCTGGCCAGACCTCGCCGGCCGCATCGTCGAGGACGCGGCTGGGCGGCGGCACGTCCTGCCGGTGCGTGTCTACTTCGAGGACACCGATTTCTCCGGCCTCGTCTATCATGCGAGCTACCTCAGGTGGTGTGAGCGCGGCCGCTCGGATTTCCTGCGCCTGCTCGGCATCCACCATCACGAGCTCGAAACTCCAGCTGACGGCGGTGAGCCGGCTGCCTTCGTCGTGCGCCGGATGGCGATCGAGTTCCTGAAGCCGGCACGGATCGACGAGGTATTGGAGATCGAGACGCGCGCCGGCGCGATGACGGCAGCGACGCTCGAGCTCCAGCAGCTCGTCCGGCGCGCCGAGGCGACGCTGTTCACGGCGACCGTCCTTGTCGTGCTGGTCGCCCGCTCGGGCAAGCCGCAACGGCTCGGCCATCGGTTGAGGGTAGCACTGGGTCCGCCATTGACAAGGTCATGAGCCACCCGCAAAACGCCAGGCATCCACGATCGACCCATCCAGCACGCGAGCCCGCCCCATGTCCCACGAGAAGCTCCAATCCGTGATCGAGGCCGCCTGGGAGGCGCGCGACACCATCGGCCTCGCGACCAAGGGCGAGGTGCGCGATGCGGTCGAGACGGCGCTGACGCTGCTCGACAAGGGGGAAGCCCGTGTCGCCCAGAAGGGCAAGGACGGCGGCTGGACGGTCAACCAGTGGCTGAAGAAGGCGGTGCTGCTGTCGTTCCGCCTGAACGATATGGCGATCATCGAGGGCGGCCCCGGCGGGGCGACCTGGTGGGACAAGGTGCCCTCCAAGTTCGAGGGCTGGGGCGAGAACCGCTTCCGCGAGGCGGGGTTCCGCGCGGTGCCGGGCGCGATCGTGCGCCGCTCGGCCTATATCGCGCCGGGCGCGATCCTGATGCCCTCGTTCGTCAATCTCGGCGCCTATGTGGACAAGGGCACCATGGTCGACACCTGGGTGACGGTCGGGTCGTGCGCCCAGATCGGGAAGAACGTGCACCTCTCGGGCGGCGTCGGCATCGGCGGCGTGCTGGAGCCGATGCAGGCGGGCCCCACCATCATCGAGGACAATTGCTTCATCGGCGCGCGGTCCGAAGTGGTCGAGGGCGTGATCGTCGGCGAGGGCTCGGTGCTCTCCATGGGCGTCTATATCGGATCGTCCACCACCATCATCGATCGCGCGACCGGCGAGCGTTTCATGGGCCGCGTGCCGCCCTATTCGGTCGTCGTCTCAGGGACCCTGCCCGGAAAACCCCTCCCCGACGGCTCGCCCGGCCCCGGCCTCTACTGCGCCGTCATCGTCAAGCGGGTCGACGAGAGGACGCGCTCCAAGACCAGCATTAACGAGCTGCTGCGGGACTAAGCAGAGTTCGCCAAAGTGGTCTTCCCGGTTTGGCGATAAAACTCTGCGAAAACAAAGGAATCTAAGCAGGCATTCGTTGGTCTTCCAACGAAAATCTGCTTAGTGCAAGTCCTTCGATGTGGACTGGCACTCGACGATGTATTTCACCGACCCGTCATCCCGGGCGCGCGATGGCGCGAACCGGGATCTTCGCCACCGGCTCGGTGCCGTCAGGCGAGATGACGGGTCTTTGCGGTGGATGGCAGAAGTTGACGATCGCAAGTTCCGGGTCGCCCGCGCCGTCTGGTCCGACTATCTCCAACATCATCTCAGCCACGGAGACCCGCCATGACCGCCATCCGCTTCCTCGCCCTGCCGACCGAGCAAGTCCGCGCCCTCCAGGCGGGCGGGCCGGATGCCTATGGACTGACGCCAGAGAAACGCTTCTCGGATGGGGCGGGCATTCCCTGCCGGCACTGCCTGACCGAGGTTGCGGCAGGCGAGGCGTACCTCATCCTCGCGCACCGGCCGTTCGCGGCGCTGCAACCCTATGCCGAGACCGGTCCGATCTTCCTGCACGCCGCGCCGTGCGAGCGCCATGCCGAGAGCGCCAAGACTCCCGCCATGTTCCTCGAGTGGGAGCAGCTGCTGATGAAGGGCTATTCGGCCGACGAGCGCATCGTCTACGGCACCGGCCAGGTGCTCGCGACGGCCGAGGTCGCCGCCGCCGCCGCCCGGCTGCTGGAGCACCCCGGCATTGCCTTCGTCGACCTGCGCTCGGCCAAGAACAATTGCTTCCAGGCCCGGATCGTGCGGGGCTGATCGGCTCGCGGTCAGGTCGAGAGCAGGCGCCGGCTCTCGCCCTCGAGCACCAGCGCCGTCAGCCGGCCAGTGAACACGGCGCCGGTATCGATGCCGATGCGCCAGCGCCCGATATCGGGCCCCTCCATCGGCGTGTGACCGTGCACCACCACTTTCTCGTGCGGGCCGGGATGAGTCAGGAACTGCTCGCGGATCCAGAGCATGTCGCGCTCGGTCTGCCCGGCGATGGGGACGCCCGGCCGGATGCCGGCGTGCACGAACAGGTAATCGCCATGCGTCACGTGCGTTCTGAGGCTGCGGAAGAACGCGACGTGGCGCTCTGGCATGGCCCCCTCCAGCAGCAAGTGTGGGTCGTGCCACAGCCCGAGCACCTTGGCGTAGGAGAGCATCGTCGTCCTGCCGCCATTCATGATCCAGCCGACCGCCCGGTGCTCGTCATCGAGCGCATCCAGCAGCATCCGCTCGTGATTGCCCATCAGGAAGTCGGCAGCAAACCCGGCCGGCAAACCGACCAGCAGCCGTTCGACGACGCCATGGCTGTCGGGTCCGCGGTCGATGTAGTCGCCCAGAAAGACCAGCCGCTGCTCGGCGACCGGGGCAGCGGTGCGGGCATGCTCGATCACCTTCGCCAGGATCTCGTCCAGCAGATTCGACTGGCCATGAATGTCGCCAATCGCGTAGATCCTCTGGCCTTGGGCGGGCTGCGGCATCGGGTTTCTCGGGCAAGCCACTGTTCGCATGACGGTTTCGCGAGCCCTGGATACCAGATCCTGACCCCCGCACCAGTGTGGCGCTTCGCAATTGCCGACCAACATCGCTGCGAGTCAATCATCGGCAATTGCGAAGTAAAGCCACACTGGAATCATAGAGTTGCTAGTGTCCTTTTGCCCCCGAATTGCCGATCAGAGGTTGCTGCAAACACGTCGGCAATTCGGGAGCAGGACACTAGTGGTTGTCATCGTCCCGATCAAGCCAGAGGCCCGAGCATGGTCAGCATTGTCGTCGTCGCCCATAGCGGCTCCGGTCACACCTGGGTCTTGGCGGAGGCCGTGGCAAGGGGGGCAGGCAGCGTGCCCGGCACCGAGGTCCACCTGCTCGACGCCGACGTCGCCCACGAGCAATGGGACCTGCTCGATGCCGCCGGCGCGATCGTGCTCGGCGCGCCGACCTACATGGGCAGCGTCTCGGCCGGCATGAAGGCGTTCATGGAGAAATGCTCACGCTGCTACCGCAGCCGGCTCTGGCAGGACAAGCTCGGCGCCGGCTTCACCAATGCCGCGGGCCTCTCGGGCGACAAGCTCAACACGCTGATCGATCTCGCCCTGTTCGCGGCCCAGCTCGGCATGCACTGGATCAATCTCGGCCTCGTCAATGGCACTCTGGCGACCACCGACAGCCCAGACGCCCTGAACCGGCTGGGGTACTTTCTCGGCGCAGCCTCGCAATCCCCGGTCGATCTCGGACCCGACCGGGCGCCACCCGAAAGCGACCGCCTGACCGCCGAGCATCTGGGCCGCCGCGTCGCCGAGGCCGCGCACCAATGGGCGCTGGGGCGGAAGGCCTATGCCGAGCTGCGGAGTCGATCGTGACGGACAGACCCGGCCACTTGGCGCCCCTCATCGCCTCCTAGCCGTGCAGTCCGTTCCGATGTAGAGGAGCATCGTCGGCCAGATTTCCGATGAGCACGACGACTTGCCCGACGAGGGAATCCGGCCGCAGAGCGACGGACGGATCGTGGTCGACGGCGCCGTACCGATCCGCGACCTGAACCGCAGTATGGACTGGAACCTCCCCGACGCGGAGGCGACCACGATCGCCGGCTTCGTCATCCACGAGGCCGAGACCATTCCGGACGCCGGCCAGGCCTTCACCTTCCATGGCTATCGGATCGCGATCACCAAGAAGAGCCGCAACCGGATCACGCTGTTGCGGATCGCCCGGCTCGGCTAAATCCGACCCGCGGAAACAATGACTCCTGGCCATATCCGCGGGTCGCGCGGCCAAGTGCCGAAGGCAGCGAGCGCCGGAACGCAGAAATGTTTGATCCCGCAGGGATCAATCATTCTGCAACTCAGTATAGCGCGCGCCAGCGGCGCTCACACCCCGGCGAGCAGCAGCGAGGCGATGCCGGGCAGCTCGGGCGGACCCGACTGGTTGAGATCGGGCTTGGCGAGCTGGCCGGAAATCGCCAGGTGCGAGAAGCCGTGCACATGCGACCAGACCAGGAGCTCGAGCGCCTGACGGGTGTCCCTCGCAACGGCGCCGCGACGCAGCGCGATCGGCGCGACGACGGCGGTCAGCTGGCCCCAGGCGTCCTCGGCTGCGGCCCCCAGCGACGGCTCCGTCCAATCCAGATCAGCCCCTGAGAACATCAACCGGAACAGAGCCGGATTGGCGCGAGCGAACCTGACGTAGGCCCGCCCGGACGCATCGAGCCGGGCCGCATCCGGATCGGAGCCATCCGCGCGGGCACTGGCATCCGCAAGGCAGTCCGCCAACCGCTGGAACGCGACGGTTGCGAGCGCCGTCAGCAAGCCCTTGAGGCTGCCGAAATGATGCGCCGGCGCAGCATGGGAGACGCCGGCGCGCGCGGCAGCCGCCCGCAAGGTGAGCGCGTGGATGCCTTCTGTCTCCAGGATCTGCAATCCGGCGTCCACGAGCGCGTTGCGCAAATCCCCGTGGTGATAGCGATCTTTCCCGGCCATGACGTGCGTATAGCGGCGAAGGGCGGTTGCGTCAAAATTCATCTTGACGCCGTCAAGTTCGTTGGCGATAACCGCATCTAGTCAACGTCAAGATGGAGGCTCGGGCATGACCTGGGAAGACGAGTTCGGGATCGCCAACACGCTGGCGCTGGCCGGCTGGCTCGCTTTGGTTCTGTTGCCGCGCTGGCGCGGGGTGCTGCTGGTAACGCGCTACCTGATCCCGGGGATACTCGCGGTCGGCTACGCCGTGCTCGTCTTTCTCTACTTCTTCAAGGTCGAGGGCGGCGGCTTTGGCACGCTCGCCGAGGTCAAGGCATTGCTCTCGAGCGACCCGGTGCTGCTCGGCGGTTGGATCCACTATCTCGCCTTCGACCTCTTCATCGGCACCTGGATCGCCGAGCGCTCGGACCGCCTCGGCCTGTCGCGAGTCGTCCAGGCGCCCGTGCTGCTGACGACCTTCATGTTCGGTCCAATCGGGCTGCTGTTGCATCTGATGCTCGAAGCCACGCTCGCGGCCCGCTCGGCAGGCACGAGCCACACGACCCAAGCGGGAGCCACCCCATGACCACGACCCTCGCCACCATGGAGCTCAATCCCACGCGCCTGCCGAGCGATCCGCTGCTGCCGGCCTATGCCGCCATTGGCGTCGGCTTGGCTCTCGCGCTCCCCTCGGCATTCGCAGCGCTCGTCGACGAGAGAACGCTCGCGGGTGTCAGCGTCTGGGCAAAACCGTTGAAGTTCCAAGCGTCCCTCGGCCTGCACTGCTTGACCCTCATCCTGATCGCGGGGTTGCTCGCACCAGCGGCGCGGCAAGGCCGGCTGCTGCAATGGAGCATGCTCGCAGGCGCCGTCGCCACCATCGCAGAGATGCTCTACATCACACTGCAGGCGGCCCGCGGGCGGGCGTCGCACTTCAATCTGGAGACGCCGCTCGAGGCCGCCCTCTACAATCTGATGGGCGTCGGCGCAGTCGTGATCGTTGCCGGCAGCTTCGTGCTGGGCTGGCTCGTCTGGCGCTCGCCCCGTGACGGGCTGCCGTCCGGCTTGCACCTGGGGGCGGCGCTCGGGTTGATGTTGGGCTCGGTCGCGACGCTCGGCTATGCGGGTTATCTCGGCTCGCTCACCTCGCACGCGATCGGGGGAACGGGCTCGGACGCCGGCGGCTTGCCGCTCGTCGGCTGGTCGACGACCGGGGGCGATCTGCGCGTCGCCCATTTCCTCGCGACACACACGATGCAGGTCTTGCCGTTGATCGGGCTGGTCGCCGACCGGCTCGCGCCGCGCCTCGCCGGACCGCTCACCGTCGCGGCCGCCATCCTCTATCAGGCGCTGCCGGCCGCTGCACTGATGCAGGCCTTGTGGGGCAGACCCGTCATCCCATTCTAGTGATCCAAATCCAACATTTGCATCCCCCCGCGGCTAGCGCCTCAGCAAATGTCGGATTTATGAGGACCACTAGCAACTCTATGATTCTAGTGGAGTTTTTGAATTTGACATTTGAGCACTAGCCTGGCGGCAACCGGGACTCGAATGTCAAATTCGCTCCACTAGCGGCGCGCCACGATCCGATGTAGATGAGCTGGCTTGGCCGAGCTTGATGTGATTGGCCCGAAGGAGCACCGATGCGATCCGCCGACCGGTTGACACTCCATCCCCCGATCGAGCCGCGCGCCGTCGGCCGGCTCCCCGTCGGCGACGGGCACGAGATCTACTACGAGGACTGCGGCAATCCCGCGGGCAAGCCCGTCATCATGGTCCATGGCGGGCCGGGCGGCGGCTCCAATCCGACCATGCGCCGCTTCCACGATCCCGCCCGCCACCGCATCATCCTGTTCGATCAGCGCGGCTGCGGGCGCTCGGTTCCCAACGCCTCGCTCGAGGCCAACACCACCTGGAAGCTCATCGCCGACATGGAGCGGATCCGCCAGAACCTGGGCATCGAGCGCTGGCAGCTGTTCGGCGGCTCCTGGGGCTCGACGCTGGCGCTCGCCTATGCCCAGACCCATCCCGAGCGCGTGACCGAGCTGGTGCTGCGCGGTATCTTCATGCTCAGGCGGGAGGAGCTCGAATGGTTCTACCAGTCGGGCGCCCACTGGATCTTTCCCGACAGCTGGCAGAGCTACCACGATCACATCCCGGCGCCAGAGCGCTCCGATATGATCGCGGCCTACTACAAGCGCCTGATCGATCCCGATCCGGCCGTCCAGCTCGCCGCCGCCAGGCAGTGGAGCATGTGGGAAGGCTCGGCGCTCTCGCTCTATCCCGACCCCTCGCGGGTCGAGCAGTTCGGAGCGGACGCCTATGCGCGGGCCTTTGCGCGCATCGAGTGCCACTATTTCGTCAATCGCGGGTTCTTCGAGGCCGACGACCAGATCCTGCGTGACGCCCACCGCATCCGGCACATCCCGACGGTGATCGTGCATGGCCGCTACGACATCTGCACGCCCTTGAAGAATGCCTTCGACCTGAAGCGCGTGCTGAAGGACGCGGAGCTACGCGTCGTGCCCGACGCCGGCCACGCCATGACCGAGCCTGGCATCATTCACGAGTTGATGGGTGCGATCCGGCGCTTGGAGCATTTGCCGGCGGCTTAAGGACACTCCGAACAACAACCACTACGTGTTGTCGTCAAGTCGAGCACGGGATCTGTAGGGTGCAATAGGCCTTCTTCAGGCCGTATTGCACCACCCCGGATCGCAACGCCAGCCGAAGGTGC
>JANNSW010000472.1:0-3091 GCA_031403055.1 Hyphomicrobiaceae bacterium
AAGCCGCTACAAGGAGACTTCGGATGGCCACCTCGAATGCCTTGCGGATTGAGGCAGAGCTTGCCTCCGCGCCGATCGCCTTCATCGACCTCGCCGCCCAGCAGGCACGCATCCGGCCCCAGCTCGACCGGGCTATCGCGAGTGTGCTCGACGAGGGCAACTACATCATGGGCGCCCAGGTCGAGGCGCTCGAGCAGACACTCGCGGCCTTTGCCGGCGCGACGCACTGCATCAGCTGCGCCAATGGCACGGATGCGATCCAGCTCGTCGCCATGGCCGAAGGGATCGGCCGGGGCGACGCGGTGTTCGTGCCGAGTTTCACCTTCATGTCGACGGCGGAGGCCATCGCCATCGATGGTGCGATACCTGTATTCGTCGATGTGCTGCCCGACACCTTCAACATGGATCCGGCCAGCCTGCAGCGTGGTATCGACGAGGCGGAGCGGCTGGGCCTCGTGCCGCGCATGGTGATCGCCGTCGACCTGTTCGGGCAGCCGGCGGACTACTCGGCGATCCGCGAGATCGCCGCCCGCGAGCGGATGATCCTGATCGCGGACGCCGCGCAGTCGTTCGGCGCCAAATCGGGCAATGCGCGGGTCGGCACGCTCGGCGACTACACGACGACGAGCTTCTTTCCGGCCAAGCCCCTGGGCTGCTACGGCGATGGCGGCGCGATCTTCACCGAGGATGCCGGCAAGGCCGCAATCCTGCGCTCGCTGCGCGCCCACGGCAAGGGGCGCGACAAGTACGACCACCTGCGGATTGGCATCAACAGCCGGCTCGATACGTTGCAGGCCGCTATCCTGATCGAAAAAATGAGCATATTCCCGCTGGAGGTCGTCACGCGCGATGCGATCGCCCGGCTCTACAGCCTGAAGCTCGCCGCCCACGTGGACGTGCCCGTCGTCGCCGAGCCCAATACCAGCGTCTGGGCCCAGTACACGCTGCGCCTGCCGGCCGGCCGCAGCCGGGCCGCATTCATCGAAGCGTGCAAGCAGGACGGCGTGCCGACGGCGATCTACTATCCGACGCCCTTGCACCGCCAGACCGCCTATCGCGGCTATCCGTGCGATCCGGCGGGTTGCCCCGTATCGGAGGACCTGTCTGCCCGCGTCGTCAGCCTGCCGATGCATCCCTACATCGACGAGGAGACCCTCGACCGGGTGGTCGCCGCGGTGATCGGGGCGCTGGGGTAGCGGGTGTCGCTCGCTGGTGCTCCGACCCAATCGTTCGGTACCCCAAATGAATGGTGGGTCTCGTAGAGTAACGTACGAGACCTGGAGCGGAGAATAGCGGGGTAGCGGCAGGGGGGGGGAATAAAATATCTACGCTCTCAAACAATCGAGCACCCATTATTTGAACCACCTCTTCTTTTCGCAACCACAAAGAAAATCTACTGCAATACCATTTGTGTTCAAGGCTGTGATGTGGTCGACCCAATCACTATCGATGGCGTTGGACACCGCTGCCCCGTATTTTTCGCAAGAGCGGCGAACTTCCGATCATCCAGGTCGAAATCAGCAAGCTCAGGTACACTTGGGAAATCATCGAAATCACCATGCTCCCCCTTTCCCAGATCGACGCGCCGGACTCGCTTCGAACTGTACTGATGATTGAAAATGTGCCTCAAGAACAACGCACCCAATCCATTTGGACGACTGACACGCAAGGCCTTTGCGTACTCGGCACTTATCTCGTCGCCATTGTCGATCAACACCACGTGGTCGGTGAGCACTTTCGACAGAAACTGAGTGCAGGCGTCCACACAACCGTCGACTACGTTCGAGCTCTGACGGTTGGCTACAACCGCGACGTTGGTGTCGACGATGACGTCGCTCATTCGGCGGCCTGAGCAGAGCGCCGGGTGATCCTCTTCAGCTCCGCCTCCGCGACCTCACCAAACGCATCGCCCATGAACTTGTCCGGCCAATTGAGTATGTTCCCAAACAGGTCCAATTCGAGAGGCGTCAGGGTCGAGACGCCGTTGGGAGCGTCACAGAAATAGAGCTTCACGTCTTCAGAGGATAGGGCCTCTTCTGCAATCCGCCGTTGCAGCCGCAATAGCAGATGTTCGGAATGGCTCTCCAGAATGACTTGGACTTTTCGTTGGGTCGCGGCTTGAATGATGACGTCCGCCAAACCAGCTTGGGCAAGCGGATGCAGATGGATTTCAGGTTGTTCCAAGATCACCGTCGACCCCTCGGGGACATACTGGAGCAAGGTGACGACAGGCAGAACCTGAGACACACCGAATCCGACATCGGTCAGCAGTACCTCGCTCGCTCCTTTTCGAGTCTTGACAAGAGCCTGCCAGCGGTTCGAGCCTTCCTTGATTTCGGCAACGGCAAAACTCTCGATCAAACCCAACTCACGCAGCCAGTATGCAATCATCTCCTGGAACGGCATCAGGCGGGATTTGTGCTTGAGGTTCCTCCTTTCTCGCGCCTCAGTGGCCCCGAGGATCGCGTCGATGGCTTTCTCACCTCGCTGACCTACATCCGTCGGTCGGGAGCGCGCCCAAAGATAGTCGCGCTTTGGAAACTCGCGAAGTGGGCCGAGATAAAACAGCTTTTTGAGCTCGGCTTCGTATGCCGCCTCCAGGTCGGCGAGGAATCCTGCGTTCTGGAAATAGGTCCGAGCCTGATCAGGAAATTTGTAGGTCTTAACAGGGCCTGGAAGTTGCCAGGGTCGACCTTGCGTCCGCAGAAATGAAAAGTCGTTTGATTGCGTCGAGATCGAGCGGGCCTTGAGCTCGAACTGCGATTCGTCGGCAGTTCGCCGAGCGAGCTCGAAGACTTGGTTTCCGAGCTGATAAGATAGACTGCGCGCGATCGGTGCATTCTTGCGAACATCCACCACTGCCGACAGCGTAAGCAGTTGGCCCTTCGCCACGGTAGCTGCCAGTTTTCCGCTTGGATCGCTCAGTGAAAGTTCGGTTTGTAGATCAAATTCCAACGCGATATCGATCGATTTCTTTTCATCATGCCGATGGATCGCGTCCTTGACTGTGCCGAGTTGAACGAGCTCGCCGTTTAGCTCAAGCGTGACAGCCCGATCAGTAGCGTCCATCGTCTGCTTCATCAGCAACAGG
>JANNSW010000473.1:0-5969 GCA_031403055.1 Hyphomicrobiaceae bacterium
TGCGAGCTTGGGTCCCGGCCTGACGGAGCAGAAGCGGTCGCTGCGCCTCTTCATCGACGAGGTGATCCCGGCGTTCCGCTGAGCGGGCGGCGCGGGGAGGGAGCCGCCATGACTTCCCGACCCACGGCGGAACTTGGAGCGGCGGGTCTCCCCGCCGCTCCGTCGCGATGCAGTCTCAGCCGCCGGACTGCACGTCGGCGAACACCGCCTGGTACTTCTTCTCGATCTCGGGCGCGAGCGACTTGAAGAAGAGGCTCGCGTTGAGAACGGCTTCCGGATCGGAGAGGCCGAGGTTCTTCAGCTTGCCCGCGTCCGCGACCTTGTAGGCTTCCTTGTTGGTCGAGCCATAGCCGTAGTTCTCCATCAGCCAGGCGCCCGATTTCGGTGATGTCCAGGAGTCGATCAGATCATAGGCCGCGTCGACATTCTTGCAGCTCTTGTGCATCACGAAGCCGGCAACCCAGGTGAACATCCGCTCCTTGGGGATCGCCATCTCGACTGCGAGGCCCTGCTTCTTGAGGTTGACGAGGGAAGCGTTCCAGCCGTAGGCGGCAACAACCTCGCCCGACGCCATGGCCCCTTCGAGCTCGGTCGCGTCGTTCCAGTACATGCGCAGGAGGCCGCGCTGCTTGGAGGCGAGCTTCTTCACCTCGGCGAGCTGCTCGTCGGAGAGATCGTAGATGTTGTTGTAGCCAAGCACGAGTGCGGCGCACTGCACGGTCGCGGCGGCCGTGCCGTAGTTCGAGAGCTTGCCCTTGTACTTCTCGTCGAAGAGGATGCCCCAGGTCGGATTGTCCTTGAAGCTCGCATCGACCAGATCCGTGCGATAGATCACCGAGCTGTTGCCATACTCGCTCGGGATCATGTACTGGACGCCGTCATACACGCAGGAATCGTCGTTGCGGACGCTCTCGATCAGCCCGGACCAGTTCTTGAGGCGTGAGGTGTCGATCGGCTGCAAGAGGCCCGCGTCCTTGAAGCGCCGGACATTGTAGTTGCCGGGGTGGATGAGGTCGGGCGACCAGCCGGTCTTCAGCTTGGTGAAGCTCTCCTCCTCGGTGGCGATGTGGCTGACCTCGGGCATGCCGCCGTACTTCTCGATGTAGGCCGTGAACAGCTCCTTGGCGTCGTAGCCCGACCAGGTGTGATAATGGACCTCGTTGGCCGCGCGCGCGGACCTCGTGCCCACGGGGATCACCGCATAGGTGACGCCCAATGCGGCCAGGGCCTTCAGGACCTTTCGCCGGCTGATCGGCATGTGTTTCATACTCATCTTGACTTCCTCCCTGTGTTGACTTGCTTGGCTGGTCGATCCGGTGGCTCCTGCATGCCGGACGACCCCTTTCCCGCAGCCAGCTGCCGCATGACGGCCGCACACGCGCCTTCGACGTGCTGGATGCAAGCCTGCTTGAGCGCCTCCGGGTCGCGGGCCTCGGCTGCGCTCACGATTCTCTCCACCTCCTGCAGCATTGCCTTCGGCCGGCCTTTGCTCGCGAGCGACAGGCGGCGGAAGATCGAGATCCGCGTGTTGAGCGATTGGACGATCTGCGCGCAGACGCGATTCTTCGAGCCGTCGAACAGCACCTTGTAGAAGTCCGCGATGATGCCGAGCGTGGCTTGGGGAGTGTCCTTGCGTGCCGACTTGCTCATCCCGCGTGCAAGCCGCCGCAGCAGGGCAACCTGCTCGTCGCTCGCATTCAGCGCGAACTGCTCTCCGACGACGCCCTCGAGCACGGCGCGCACCTTGTAGAGATCGCGGGCATCCTCCTCGGTGAGTGACACGACCACTGGTCCGCGGTGGGGAACGGTCTCGATCAGCTGCTCGGATTCCAGATGCCTCAGCGCCTCGCGCACCGATGTCCGGCTGACGCCCAGCATCTCGCAGATCTCCCGCTCCTTCAGATGCGCCCCGGGCGGCAGCCGGTGATCGGCGATCGCCTGGCGGATCGCATCCGCCGTCCGTTCGCGCAGCGTCAACGACTTCCGCTCGATCCGGTCGGCCCGGAAGGCGGTCTCACCCATGCCGGCAATGTCGGCCTCTGTCTTCGACATCGCTGCCTGTCGCTCCGAGCCTCGAAGTTCAACTGCCGGCCGCACACCCTCGCGGTTTCTACGGTTGAGGTGCCAGCCTAGCACATTGCTTGTTTGTCTGACAAACATACAATACGATGATCAGACGATGAGCATGGCGCGGTCGGCAACGGCGCCCGGCAGTTGGATCGTGGTGGACAGCGTGGCGGCAAGCGCAACAGAGCGGATCGATGCGGGCCGGCTCGCCAGGGTCTGGCAGGCCAACCCCGCGCTGCGTGGCTATGCGTTGCTCGCGCCGGCGCTCGTTCTCTTGATCGTGGCGCTCGTGGTTCCGTTTGCTCTACTGGTCGCCACCAGCTTCGTCGTGGAGAGCGGCCCGGCCGACTGGTCGCTCGGATTGGCGCATTACCAGGCATTCCTCGAGAAGCCGCAATACCTTGCCGTGCTCGCCCGCTCGATCGGGATCGCAACGCTCGTCGCGGTGTTGACCGTGCTCCTCGCCTATCCGGCCGCCTACTTCATCGCCTTCCACGTGCACGGCAACAAAGTGATCTGGCTGATCATGATCACCCTGCCGTTCTGGACGAGCTACCTGTTGCGCGTGTTCGCCTGGAAGCTCATTCTCGGCTTCAACGGCGTCGTCAACTCGGCATTGATCTTTCTCGGCCTCACGGCGGAGCCGCTCGAAGCCCTGCTCTACAACTCCTTCGCCGTGGTGCTGACGCTCGCGCATGCGTGGGCGGCGTTCGCGATCCTGCCGCTCTTCGTCTCGCTGCAGAAGATCGACCGCTCACTGATCGAGGCGGCGCAGGATCTGGGCGAGGGGCCGTTCATGACTTTCCTTCGCGTGACGCTGCCCTTGTCGATGCCGGGGATCGTTGCCGCACTCCTGCTCGTCTTCATACCGACGGTTGGCGACTATGTGACGCCCAAGCTCGTCGGCGGCCCCAATGGCCTCATGATCGGCAGCCTCATTCAGCTCTCTTTCGGCCAACTCGACAACTGGCCGCTCGGCGCCGCCATCTCCGTCGTATCGATGCTCGTCGTCACCGCCGTCGTCTGCGCATTCTTGTTGGGGCTCGAAGGCATCAAGAAGGCGCTCGCATGAGCGGGGATCGCACCAGGTCGGGCGTCATCTGGCTGAAGGGCTACACCATCGCCTACCTCGCCTTCATCTATCTGCCGGTGCTGCTGCTGCCGGTCTTCTCGTTCAACGATTCGATCTACGTCGCACTGCCGATGAAGGGCTTCACACTCCAGTGGTGGCGGGAAATGATCGGCCAGGAGGGCATGCACGCAGCATTCTGGAACAGCATCAGTGTCGCTGTCCCCGTTGCCTTTCTCAGCACCGCGCTCGGGCTGTGCGCGGCGAAAGCGCTGACGGGCACGAGGCTGCCCCTGGCGGGTCTGGTGACGAGCCTGTTCGCACTTCCCCTCGTCATCCCCTTCATCATCCTCGGCATTGCGCTGCTGATCGGCTTCAACCGGATCGGCATGACTTTATCGCTCTACACCGTCGGCATCGGCCACGTCCTGATCTGCCTGCCATTTGCGCTGTTCGTGCTGCTGTCGCGCTTCGAGGGCTTCGACAAGAGCCTCGAGGAGGCAGCGATGGATCTGGGTGAGACGCCATGGATGACATTCTGGCGCGTGACCTTCCCGATCGTGCTGCCGGGCGTGATCGCGAGCCTGCTCCTCACCTTCACCATCTCGTTCGACGAGTTCCTGCTCGCTTTCTTCCTGACCGGGAATGAATCGACACTGCCACTCTACATCTTCAGCCAGCTTCGGTTTCCGGCAAAGCTGCCTGCGGTGCTGGCGCTCGGCTCGACGGTGCTCGTTGGAACCTTCATCATCGTCGCAATCGCCGAGCGGCTGCGTCGCCAGGACGGCGGCCCCACATCATGAGCGCGGACGGCATGGCACAACCGCATTTCATCTGCGTCAGCGGCGTCTCGAAGCTGTTCGGCAATGTCGCGGCCGTCGACGATGTGAGCCTCGACGTCGGCCGTGGCGAGTTCTTTGCGCTGTTGGGCCCTTCGGGTTGCGGCAAGACCACGCTCCTGCGGATGCTCGGCGGCTTCGAGATCCCGACCCGGGGCGAGATCATCATCGACGGCGAGCCGATGGCCGTAGTCCCGCCCTATCGGCGCCCGGTCAACATGGTGTTCCAGAGCTACGCCATCTTCCCGCATCTGAACGTCTTCCAGAACATCGCCTTCGGCCTCAGGAAGGATGGACTGTCGAAGGCAGAGCTGACCCGGCGGGTTGGGGAGGCCTTGGCGCTCATCCGGCTCGAGGGCTATGGCGACCGGTCTGCGCACCAGCTCTCGGGTGGCCAGCGTCAGCGCGTCGCGCTCGCCCGCGCGCTCGTCAAGAAGCCGAAGGTGCTTCTGCTCGACGAGCCGCTCGGGGCGCTCGACAAGAAGCTGCGCGAGCACATGCAGATCGAGCTGCGCGACCTGCAGAAGGCGCTCGGCATCACCTTCATGTTCGTGACCCACGATCAGGAGGAGGCACTCACCATGTCCGACCGGATCGCGGTCATGTCGGAGGGTAAGGTCGTGGAGGTGGGACCGCCCAAGCAGCTCTACGCTGCGCCGCGGACCCGTTTCGTCGCCGAGTTCATCGGCACCATGAACTTTTTCGATGGCCGCATGCTGGGCCGGGAGCAAGGCCGGCCGATGATCGAAACGGAGCGGCTCGGTGCGATTGCCGCTTCGAGCGCATCGGCTGAGCTCGGCCCGGGCGAGACCGTCACGGTTGCCTTGCGTCCCGAGAGCATCCATGTCGAGGCCCGAACGGCAGGTGCGGCACCCGCCGGCCTCGCCGGCACCATCAGCAAGCTCGCCTATCTGGGCGACCGCACCCACGTCTATGTGAAGGTCGAAGGGTCTGACAAGCTGATCCTCGCTGCACTGTCATCGACACCAGCATTGGCCGCGATCGGTGAGGGGCAACAGGCTCAGGTGACGCTGAGCTGGTCGCCCGCTTCTGTGATTGTTCTGAAGGGGCGCCACTGAGGTCGAAAAACCGCTGGCCGACGTCGAAAAACTCATTCTATGTCGAGGATGCGCGCGCCAGCATGGTTCTTGGAACCACCGCCGTACGGAGAGGATGCCCATGACCAAGCACGTCCATGTCGAGCGTCGCGGCCGGGTGCTCGAGGTCACTCTCGACAAGCCCAAGGTCAATGCGATCGACCAGGCCATGAGCCAGGAGCTGGGCGCCGCATTCTCGATGCTGCGCACCGACCCGGAGCTGCGGGTTGGCATCGTCACGGCGGTCGGTGAGCGGATTTTCTCGGCCGGATGGGACCTGAAGGCGCTCGATCGCGGCGACATGGCGCTCGAAAACTGGTGGGAGGCCGACTACGGCGAGGGCGGCTTTGCGGGCCTCACCGAGAACTGGCAGCTCAACAAGCCGGTCATCGCGGCCTTGAACGGCCATGCGATCGGCGGCGGCTTCGAGATCGCCATGAGCTGCGATCTCATCATCGCTGCCGAGCACGTGGAGTTCGGCCTGCCGGAATTGCCGCTCGGCATCGTGCCGGATGCGGGCGCCCTCCAGCGGCTGCCGCGCCGACTGCCGGCCAACATCGCGATCGAGATGCTGCTGCTCGGGCGGCGCATGACGGCCGAGGAAGCGGCCCGTTGGGGCCTCGTCAACAAGGTGGTGCCGAAAGGCGAGACGATGACGGCGGCGCGAGCCTGGGCGGACCAGCTGGCCGAAGCCGCCCCGCTGGCGCTGCAGACGGTGAAGGAGGTGCTGCGCGCGATCGAGTGCGTGCCGCTGGAAGCGGCCTTCAACAAGATGCGCACCGGCAATCTTCCCGTCTACAATTCGATGCTGAAGTCGCAGGACGCCATCGAAGGCGTGCGTGCCTTTGCTGAGAAGCGCAAACCGGTGTTCAAGGGACGGTAGGGGAAACGGTCATG
>JANNSW010000474.1:0-12051 GCA_031403055.1 Hyphomicrobiaceae bacterium
ATGACGTGCATCGTCGTCGCGGGCCCGTGGAAACCAGCTGCACGATGTCCCTGAGCCGAGTCGGCCCCGGCTCGGATAGCTTCCGACGTCCTCGCTGCGCCTCGCATATCCGGACGACCCAGCACGGCGCAGGACACGCGACCATGCATCCGGGCAAGCCCATCAAGCCCGGTACTCTGCGCTCGATCCTGAACCAAGCCCGCTTCTCGGAAGAGCAACTGGAGGCGCTACTTTAGCCCGTCCGGAAAAGGAAGGTCTGTTGGACGGAACTTCGAGCGTGATCTTGTCGTCCGCTGCGCGCTCGGCTAAGGATGGAGATGAGGGTCATCTGGCATCGCCGTCCTTGACCCGGAGGCGAGCAAGACGTGCAATGAACAAGACTGCTGCGTAATGTCGGCTGCGGGTCGAAGCAGACATTGAAGGATTGAGTGGACTCTGAACATGCGACCTCTGAGCCAAATCAATAGATCATAAGTGCAACCGGAAAATGGTTCGAATTTATAGCAATAAACCAATGGATGCTATTCAACTCTATCTAACGACGGCACGATCTCGAATGCCGCCATGGGTCGATGAAAGCCCTTGAGGGAAAGCTCACCAACGGGCTCGGCCCTGAAGAGCGGCTCGACGGCGGAGAGCGCCCGCTGGCTGACCAGGATCTGCCCCGCCTTTGCTGCCTCGCAGAGTCTCGCGGCGAGGTTCGTCACGCTGCCGATGACCGCGTAGTCGGATCTCTGTGCGAAACCGATTCTGCCGATCGTGGCGAAGCCGCGTGCGATGCCGATGCCAAAGCCGAGCACGTGCCCCTGGTGGCGCCAGCGCTCGGAAAGCGCGGCCACGCCTTCGCGCATGGAGAGGGCCATCCGCACGGCGCGCTCCGTGTGGTCGGCGCAGGGGATTGGATCATTGAAGAGGACGAGCAGCCCGTCTCCGACGAAACGCTCGAGGGTCCCTTCGTAGCGGTCGATGAGGGCTCCCAGGCAGGCGTGGTACTCGCTCAGAACCGCCATCACCTCCTCGGGCTCGGCGATCTCGGCGAAGGCCGTGAATCCGCGCAGATCGCAGAACACCACCGTCACCTCGCGGCGGTGGCTCTTCAACGGATCATCGCCATCACCCGAGGCCACGATCAGGTTGGCGACCTGCTCCGGCAGGAAGCGCCTCAGGCGGCTGACCCGCTCGATCTCGGAAACCTGCGCCCTAACCTTCTCTTCGAGCGACTGGCTCCAGGCGGCGAGGCTCTCGGCCTGCTCCTGGACCTTGTCGTGTAGCGCCTTCTGGCGGAGCATCGAGCGTACGCGAGCAAGAAGTGCTGCATGCTCGAAGGGCTTCATCAGATAGTCGTCGCCGCCGGCGTCGAGCCCCTCGACCAGGTCGCGCGTGTCGGACTTGGCCGTGACCAGAATGACCGGCACGCTCCGCAAGACCGGATCAGCCTTCAGCTCGCGCACCACGCCGATGCCGTCGAGCTTCGGCATCATGATGTCGAGCAGGATCAGATCCGGGGCATGCTCGCGTACGGAGGCGAGTCCTTCGACGCCGTCGGCGGCCGTGATGACCTCGTAGCCGTTGGCTTCAAGCCGAACACGGAGAATCTCGAGATTCTCCGGCGTGTCGTCGACGGCGAGGATCAAGGGAACATCGCGCACGATCCGATACCCTCTCACGCCAGAAACGCGTGAACCTTGGCCAACAGCGCTTTGGGGCTGAAGGGCTTGGCGATATAGGCGTCACAGCCCGCAGCCCGCGTCTTGGCCTCGTCGCCCGAGAGCGCGTATGACGTCACCGCGATGATCGGAATGTGGCTGAGCGCCGGATCGGCCTTGATGCGCCGCGTTGCCTCGTAGCCGTCGATCACTGGCAGCTGGATATCCATGAGGATCAGATCGGGCTTGTGCCGCTCGGCCATGGCGACGCCCTCGGCTCCATCCACGGCCTCGAGCAGCTCGTAGTCGGTCGCCGCGAACAGATCGCGCAGGATCTGGCGGTTGTCCTCGGTGTCCTCCACCATCAGGATGCGCTTGCTCATGCCGAGGTCGCCCCTTCGCCGGCTCTGATCGGAAGTATGACACAGAATGTCGACCCGGTCCCCGGCGCCGAGTCGAGGCCGATCCTGCCGCCATGCATCTCGACGATGCGCTTGGAGATGGCGAGGCCCAGACCCGAGCCTCCCTTCCGGCGGGTGCTGCTCTGGTCGACCTGCTGGAACTCCTCGAAGATGCGCGCCTGGTGCTCGGGAGCGATGCCCAGCCCCGTGTCGCGAACCCTGACCTCGAAGTGCCCGTCTTGCGCAATCGCGGCGATCTCGATTCCGCCGTGATCGGTGAACTTTACGGCGTTGCCTACAAGATTGAGCAGGACCTGGCTGAGGCGGCGCTCGTCGCCACGACCGAAGGGAAGGGCATCCGCAACGGTTGCCGTCAGCTTCAGGCCCTTCGCGCGCGCCAGCGGCTCGGTGGTGGCCGCGACCGCCTTGACGATCTGTCCGATCGAGTAGTCCTCGATCGTCAACGTGAGCTGGCCGGCCTCTATCTTGGCGAGGTCGAGGACGTCGTTGATGAGGCCGAGGAGATGCTTGCCGTTGGCCTGGACGCGCCCGAGCGTCGTCTTGGCCTTCTCCGGCAACTCGCCATAGAGCCCGTCAACGAGCATCTCTGTGAAGCCCAGCACCGAGTTGAGCGGCGTGCGCAGCTCGTGGCTCATATTGGCGAGGAATTGCGATTTGTGGCGGCTCGCGATCTCGATCTCGCGGCCCTTCTCCTCGATCTCGCTGAACATGCGCGCATTCTGGATCGCCAGCACCGACTGGGCCGCGAAGGTCTCCATGAGCCGCACCGTCGCGTCGGAGAACTGGCCTGGCGTGCGGCGCCGGACGACGAGAGCGCCGACGATCTTCCTTGGCCGCAGCAGCGGCACGACCAGAACGGCACGGAAACCCGCTTCGAGAACGATCCTCTGCACGGGAGAGGGCGCGCCTTCAGCAAGGTCAGGGACCTGCACTGGCACTCGCTGCCTAGCAGAATCACCGATGCCGGCGTCGTTGAGCCCGATCGCCTGACCTGATACCGCCGTTATCAGCTCGGGGCTCATGCCATAGGTCGCCCTGAGCCGGAACCGGTCGGCCGACTTGCTGTAGACGTAGATGGCGCCAGCATCGGTGTCGGAAAGCTGTACGGCCTTGGCCACGATGGTCTCGAGCACGGTATGGAGGTCGAGTGTCGAATTGACCGCCTGGCTGACCTCGCCCAGGGCCTCCAGCTCGCCGACCGAGCGAGCGAGCTCGAGCGTCCGCGCCTCGACCTCCTTGAACAGACGCACGTTCTCGATCGCGATCACCGCCTGGTCGGCGAAGGTTCGCACCAGGTCGATCTCGCGCGGACTGAACGGCTGCACCGTGGGGCGCGCCAAGGTAAAGACGCCCATCAACTCGCCGTTGCGAAGCAGCGGAACGCCTATAAGGGTCCGATCCTTTGTGAATTTCTGGCTTTGCGCAAAAGCGTAGTCGGGATCGTCGAGCGCATCGGGTACATGCACGATCTCGGCCGTCAGCGCCACGCGGGCCGTGACCGAGTCTCGGCCCGCGCGAACCGGGTTTGCGCGCATGTACTCGCTGATCTCCCGAGGCAAGCCGATCTGCTGGGCCAGCAGATAGACATCGCCGTTGCGGAGCGCGATGATCCCATTCGAAGCGCGACAGAGTTGAGCGGCCGACTTGACCAAGGTTCCAAGCACCGCATCGAGATCGAAGGCTGAGCTGCTGATCGTTTTCAGCACCTCGGCCGTAGCCGTCTGCTGCTGAAGCGCCTCGGTTACCTCGCGGTTGCGCGCCTGCACCTCCTCGAACAGCCGCGCATTGTCGATGGCGATCACCGCTTGGTCGGCGAAGGTTTGTACCAGGGCACGCTGCTTCGCCGAAAGTTTCAGGCCGGGTTCGGCATGGGTGAGAATGATGCTGCCGATTCCTGCACCCTCCCGCAGCAGTGGAACGAAGCACATAGAGCGGACACCGGTGGCTTGATGTACCTTGTGCGAGAAAGCCGGTGCGTCCGGCGCCGCGGCGTCCAGAAGTTCGACGATACGCCTTTCCGAGATCGCGAGTGAGGACGGGCTCCGCTCGGGATCGAAGGGCAAAGGATAGATCGCTCTGGTTCTTTCCAGCGCCTTTTCCGAGAGGTACTTGCCTCCGGTTGCCTTCCAGATCAGTTGGCCACTTTCCAAGGTTGTTATCGTCGCTTGGCGAGGAGCAAAGAGTTGCGACGCGCTTTTCACGATCGCCTCGAACACGGGCTGCACATCTGTCGCGGAGCGGCTGATGACGTTGAGCACCTCGCTCGTGGCCGTCTGGTACTCGAGCGACTCCGTCAGCTCCCGTGTTCGTGCCTGCACCTCCTCGAACAACCGCGCATTCTCGATAGCGATGACGGCTTGGTCGGAGAAGGTTTCCATCAGCGCGACCTGGCCTGGCGAGAAGGGGCGTACCTCCGCGCGGTAGATAACCGTCACGCCGAGCAGCTCGTCGCCTCGCAGCATGGGCACAGCCAGCACCGTGCGGATCGGATCAACGTCCTTGGTGAAATAGGTGTACTCGGGGTCGGCCTGTACGTCGTGAACATGGACGGTCTTAAGCTCCGCCCCGGCGCGGGCGGCAATCGTCTGGCGGCCAAGGCGAACCGGATGGGAGGTGATCATGGCAACCAGTTCCGGCGAGACACCGTGCCAAGCGGCGGCGCGCAACAGCTCGCCGTCGAAGCGGAAGACGAAAGCGCGCTCGGCTTCACACAGCCGGACCGCGCTCTCGGCCAGCGTACCAAACACCGGTTGGAGGTCGGTCGTCGATCGGCCAATGACCTCGAGCAGCTCGCTGGTCGCGGTCTGGTGATCAAGGCTTTCCTGCAGCTCGCGCGTTCGCGCCTGCACCTCCTCGAACAGCCGGACGTTCTCGATGGCGATGACAGCCTGGTCGGCGAAGGTCTGGACCAGCTCCGCTTGACGATCCGTGAACGCGCCGGTCTCAGGCTTGCCGAGAAAGAACACGCCTTCGACCTTGCCCTCTCGAAGCAAGGGAACCCCCATCATCCCGTGCACGGCGCCGAGCCATGGCAAGTGCTCGCGCCCGATCTCAGGATCGGCATGAACATCGGGAATGTGCTCGATCATACCCGAATGCGCCACGCGGGTGGGCAGTGTGCTCCGATCGATCGGATATGATCGGCTCTTCAGGTCATCCAGATCCTCCTTGCTGCTGCCAAACAAGGTACTACAGGTCAGTTGGTCACCTTTGCGCAGCATGATGCCGCCGTAGGTCGCCTTGCACAGTCCGGCGGCGGACTCGACGAGGGTTTGCAGCACGGCATCGAGATTGAACGTCGATTGGCTGATCGCCTTCAAGACGTCGGCCGTCGCCGTTTGCTGCGCCAGCGCCTCGGCGATATCGCGATTGCGCGCCTCGACCTCCTCGAAGAGACTGACATTGTTGATCGCAATGACAGCCTGCCTGGCGAAGGTGGTGACGAGATCAATCTGCCGTTCATTGAAGGGACGGGGCGCCATACGTGCGGCCGAGATGACGCCGACCACCTCGTCGTTGCGCACTAGAGGGACACTCAGGATCGTTCGCGCGAATGTCGTATCGGTCGGATCATAGAGTGTGAATTCCGGGTCGGATTGCGCGTCGGGAATATGTACTGCGCGCCTTTCCAAAATCGCCCGGCCGGCGGGCGAGCCGCGATCGGGCGAGATGGGTTGCGCTCTTAACGCGTCGACGACTTTCTGGGGCGCCCCGTAGGACGCGACCAGTTGGTAGGCGCCTTGGCGGTGCAGCGAGAAGAATGTCCGATCCGCACCACATAGCCGGTTGGCCGTCTCGACGATCGTATCGAGCACGGGCTCCAATTTGTCAGGCGAGCTGCTGATGACGGCAAGCACGTCGCTGATCGCCGTCTGATACTCGAGACTCTCCGTCAGCTCTGCCGTCCGCGCCTGCACCTCCTCGAGTAGCCGGACGTTCTCGATGGCGATCACCGCCTGGTCCGCGAAGGTCGCCACCAGCTCGACCTGTCTCGGCGTGAAAGGCCGCGGCGTCGTATGGAACAGGGCGATGGTGCCTATGGGATTTCCCTCGCGCAGCAGCGGCACGGCAAGTATGGCGCGCCATCCCCCTATGCTCTGTGCATCCTGTCGCCCGTATTCAGGGTCAGTGAGGACATCCTGAACTTGAACCGGCCTGCCTTCGACGATCGCACGGCCTGTCACCGAGGCCCGATCCGCCAGCACGGGGTGCTGCGACATGTAGTCCTTGAACTCGGCCGTGATCCCGTAGGTCGCGGCAACGTTGTAAACCTCGCCATGACGACGGCATACGATGGCCCCGTCCACCTCGCATAGCCGGGCCGCCGAACCGACCAGCGCGTCGAGCACCGTCTGGAGATCAAAGGCCGAGCGGCTGATGACCTGCAGGACCTCGGCGGTGGCCGTCTGCTGCTGCAGCGCCTCAGTTACCTCTCGGTTGCGCGCCTCGACTTCCTCGAACAGCCGCACGTTCTGGATCGCCATCACCGCCTGGTCGGCGAAGGTCTCGACCAGCTCGATCTCGCGTTGCGTGAATGCTTCGGGCGTGTCGCGGCCGAGGGAAAAGACCCCGATCACCTCGTCGTCGCGGATGAGAGGAACGCCGAGCATGGCGCGATACCCCGCGAGCTTCTGGCCTTCCGAGTACTGATAGCCGGGCATGTCGAGAACGTCCGTCACGTTGACGGTCTTCTTAGTCGCGATCGCCCGGCCGGATACAGAGTTGCTGCCGGCCTGGATCGGGTTTTGTCGCATGTGCTCCTTGAACGCCTCGGGCCAGCCGACCTGCTGGGAGGTTCGATAGACGTCGCCGTCCCGTAAATGAATGTTGCCGCCCGTCGCACGGCAAAGTTCCATGCTCGACTCGACGAGCGTGTGAAGCACGGAGTCGAGATCGAATGCCGAGCGGCTGATCGCCTTGAGCACATCGGCCGTCGCGGTCTGCTGCTGAAGGGAGGCTGTCAACTCCTGTGTCCGCGCCTGCACCTCCTCGAACAGCCGCACGTTCTCGATGGCGATGACGGCCTGGTCGGCGAAGGTCTGCACAAGCTCGGCCTGATGGTCGGTGAAGGCGCCGGGCTCTTGCTTGCTGAGGAAGAACACGCCCTCGACCCGGCCCTCGCGCAACAGGGGAACGCCCATTATGGCGCGCGATGGCCGGCCGAGCATCGTGACAGCATCGGTCAGCTGGCGACGATGCTCGGGGTCATATTCGGTATCGATGTCGACATCAGGAATATGCTCGACTCGGCCCGAGAGCGCCACCCGACCCGAAACGGTTGTACGGTCGAAGGCAATCGGCTGTCTCTTGAGAAAGTACTGTGAGCTCTCGTTCGTGCCGACCTCGGCACCGAAGCGCAGGTGGTCGGCCTCCCGCAACAGGATGCCGCCATGATCGGCATTGCAGAGCTTGGCCGCCGAGACGGCGAGGGCATTGAGCACGGTCGGCAGGTCGAAGGCCGAGCGGCTGATCGTCTTCAGCACGTCGGCGGTCGCGGTCTGCTGTTGCAGGGCCTCGCTGAGCTCGCGACTGCGCGACTGCACCTGCTCGAAGAGGCGGACGTTCTCGATGGCGATGACCGCCTGGTCGGCAAAGGTTGTGAGCAGCGCGATCTGCTTGTCGGTGAAGGCACGCGCCTCTGTACGCCGTACCGTGATGGCTCCGATTGCTTGTTTGTCGCGCAGCAGCGGTACAGAGAGAATCGTCCGCTGCCCTTCCTCTTGCGCTAGGCCGTAGCTTCTCGGGAACTCGTCGCCCGCCTGCTCAATGTCGTGAACATGGACTGGTTTGCCGTCCAGAATGGACCGCCCTACCGTCCAGTCGCGTTCAATTGGTCTGATCGCGGAGTCGAACGGCAACGGGCCGTGATGGGCCTGCACGGAAACCGAATCTCCGTCACGAAGCGAGATCAAGGAATCAAAGGCCTCGCACAGCTTCGCCGCGCTCTCGGCGACCGCATCGAGCACCGGCCGAATGTCGGTCGGCGAGGCCGCGATGGCACGCAGTATTGCGCTTGTCGCGGTCAGCTCGCGGTTGCGCGCCTGCTCCTCCTCGAACAACCGCACGTTCTCGATAGCGATCACTGCCTGGTCGGCGAAGGTGCTGACCAGATTGATCTGCTTCTGGGTGAACGGCCGGATCTCCTTGCGGCGGATGCCGATCACGCCGATGGCTTCGCCCTCGCGCAGCAGGGGAACGCCGAGGAAGGTGTGAAAGTCCCAGTTCGCCGCCAGCGCCTGGCCGACCGGATACTCGTCCCCGGCGCTCTGGAGATCATGGATGTGAATCGGCACCCGGTCCAGGAAGGCCCGGCCGGTCACCCAGTCGCGTGAGATCGCAACCTTGTCGAGAGTGATCGGAATCGACCCGAAATGCGCCCGCCAGGCGAGAGAATCGCCGTCCTGCAGCAAAATGGCGGCATCGTAGGCATCGCACAGCCGCGCCGCGCTCTCGGCGACGGCGTCGAGGACCGGCTGCACGGCGGTCGGCGAGGCGGCGATGGCGCGCAGGATCTCTCCGGTCGCGGTCTGCTGCTCGAGGGCCTCGGTGAGGTCCCGGTTCCTCGCCTGCACCTCATCGAACAGCCTGACGTTCTCGATGGCAATGACCGCCTGGTCGGCTAAGCTCTGGATGAGCTCGGCCTGGCGGGCCGTGAACGCGCCGGGCTCCGGCTTGCTGAGAAAGAACACACCTTCGACCTTGCCCTCTCGCAGCAGGGGCACGCCCATCATCCCGTGCGTGGCGCTGAGCCACGGCAAGTGCTCGACCCCGTGGTCGGGATCGGCATGAACATCCGGGATGTGCTCGATCTTGCCCGAAAGCACCACGCGTCCGGAGATCATGCTGCGATCGATCGGGTACGCTCGACTCCTCAGGTCGTCCAGGTCCTCCTTGCTTGCGCCGAAGAGGGTGTTGCAGGTCAGTTTATCGCCCTGGCGCAGCATGATGCCGCCGTAGGTCGCCTTGCACAGTCCGGCGGCGGAATCGACCAGGGTTTGCAGCACCGCATCGAGATTGAACGTCGAGTGGCTGATGGCCTTGAGCACCTCGGCTGTCGCCGTCTGCTGCTGCAGCGCAGCGGTGAGCTCCAGGGTTCTCGCCTGCACCTCCTCGAACAGCAGCACGTTCTCGATGGCAATGACCGCCTGATCGGCGAAGGTCTGGACGAGCTCGCATTGGCGCCGGGTGAAGGGTCCCGGCTCCGATTTTCCCACAGAGAACGCGCCCTCGACCCGGCCCTGGCGTATCAACGGCACAGCCAACAGGGAGCGGATGTCGCTCCACTTCGTGATTGCCGGATAGTCGTAATCCGGGTCGTCACGCACATCGGGGATGAGCTGCGGCTCACCCGTGAGCACAGCGCGCCCTGAGCTCGTCCTGCGGTCGATCGGCATCGACCGATGATGAGCCACCTTCACCTTGTCATTCACGCCGAACGAGCCGGCGTAGCGCAGCACGTCACCGTCCCTGAGAAAGAGGGCAGCCTGCCCAGAGCCTCCGAGCTTGGCCGCCGATTCGATCAGCCTGTCGAGCACAGCTTGCAGGTCGAAAGCCGAGCGGGTGATCGCCTTCAGCACCTCGGCCGTTGCCGTCTGCTGTTCAAGGGCCTCCGTCAACTCGGTGGTGCGGGCTTCCACCTCACCGAGCAACCGCACGTTCTCGACAGCCATCGCAGCTTGGTTGGCGAAACTCTCGAGGACTCCGATCTGCTTCTTCGTGAATGACCGCACCTTCATGCGCCTGATCACGATCGCCCCGACGGCGTCGCCGTCGCGAAGCAACGGAACGGCGAGAATGGTCCGGTGGCCCATGCGCAAGGCCATGTCGTGGCCGGCGGGAAACTCGTCGGCCTCCTCGAGGAGATCGCGCACATGCACCTGCTTGCGGTCGGCGAAGGCCCGCCCCACCACCCAGTCACGCCCGACCGGGAAGCGCGCGAAGTCCATCGGGATCGGTCCATGATGAGCGCGCAACGCGAGCTCATCGCCATCCTTCACGAAAATCACCGCATCATAGGCATCGCAAATCTTTGCGGCGCTCTCGGCGATGGCGGCGAGGATTGGCTCGATTTCTGTGGTGGAGGTCATGCAAAGCTCCTCGCGAGATACGGGGATCGAGACAACCAATGCTCCCGAATAGCGCATCTGTCGATTGCTCGAACCGCAAAACACTGATGAGCCGTTCTCACCGGCCGCTGCCTGACCTACAAAGCCTAAGGCGATTCCGCCCAGGGGGAGCGCATCTGAGTGCTGGGCGAGGATTGGCGGCCGGTGTCAATGGTCCCTTTTGGAGAGCGCCCAGGAGGCGTGGCCTTTGGGAACTGGCGGAAGTCCGATGTCATTCCAGGTCCTTGGATCGAGCGCGGTCAGGTCGCTCACTATTCTTTGCGTGTGTAGTCTGGCGACCATTCGCTCGAGTGCTCTGGCTGATCCAGCAAAGATGCGTGCGAAGCCCGCAGCGAGCAGTAACCCGATCGCTTGTGTATCTCCATTGACGGCGCTGCCCGATGAGTATTGGAGCCTCCCCATTGGAAACTGTGGCTCGACGATTGACGGGACTCTCGTCCAAATGCCGTTGGCGCTGATGTTCATGACCATTATCTCCTCATTCTCAGTTTTGGCTCAGTAGTCGTTTTGTTCTTTCGACGCCTTACGAGCCGGCCGGTTCAGCCCTAAAGCAGTGAGGTGAGCAGCGTCGTGGGCTCTCGTGCCGGCGTCGATGGCGTCGATGACAAGGCGAGCGAGTCCAAGCCGCGGCAGGCTTGGGATCCGTATGGTGCTGAGTTGGCGAAGCGCTTGCGAGTAGCCGAGTGAAGGGGCGCTGAGGCTCTTGATCATCGCATCTCTCCGTTTTTGCCGGCTCATTGGCCGTTGACAACCGCGAGAGTGCCTGACGCCTGCCGCTGGCGCAGTGGCAATTGCCACTCATTTACGAGTGCACGTGAATAGGCCTCGACGATGCGACCCGGGCTGCGGCAACATCCCGGTCTCTCCCGTCAACGCGTGGGGACGCTGATGCAATCGCTTCGCTCGATCGCGCTCTTTGCAGAGCTGCCGGCTGATCGGCTGGCCGCCTGGGAGAAGCGTTGCCGATGGCATCACACAACCCCGGGCGAGCTTCTGATCACGCATCGCGACCCTTCGAGGGACGTCTATTTCCTGACTGCCGGCCGGGTACGGGCCGTGATCTTTTCAGCAGCGGGAAAGGCGGTCGCCTTCCGCGAGCTTGGCCCGGGCGACATGTTCGGCGAGCTGGCAGCGATTGACGGCCGGTCGAGGTCGGCCGGCATCGAAGCGCTGGCTGCCGGCACGATGGCCTCCATGGAAGCGGCAGTCTTCCGGCAGCTGCTCGAGGCCGAGCCGACAGTTGCGCAGAAGTTGACGGTCCACCTCGTCGGCATGGTGCGGACATTGACCGACCGCATCTACGAGTTCAGCACCCTGGCCGTGTCGAACCGCATTCATGCCGAGCTGCTGCGCCTCGCGCGTGGCGGCGGGCGCAAGGATGGAACCGCCCTCCTGTCCCCGGCGCCGCGCCAGGCCGACATCGCCGAGCGCATCAGCACGCACCGCGAGGCCGTCGCCCGGGAGTTCAGCCGCCTTGCCTCGATCGGGGTCATCGAGCGCAAGGGAAGTGCACTTCTGATCGCGGATGTCGATCGCCTTGGACGGATGGTGAGCGAAGCAAGCGGGGAGTGAGTCCAGCCCGCCGCTTCCTTGGGGCGAGGATGGTATCCCTTCCTTCCGCTATGGCTTCTCAAAGACGCCATTCGGCTGGACCGCGCAGGACATTCAACAGTGTTCCATCCTGGCTCCCCAGCAAGCCGCCGCTCCATGTCCAGAATACGACCATTTGTTAGACGGCAATTTCTGCGCGTCATCACGCCGGCTCGATGACCCCGAGCCAGGGAATGCCACCCGGCCACCGACCAAGGAGCTGGAAGACGCCGGTGGGGTCGCCTCGACGCACGCGGGGAACGCGCT
>JANNSW010000475.1:0-7387 GCA_031403055.1 Hyphomicrobiaceae bacterium
TGCGAGCTTGGGTCCCGGCCTGACGGAGCAGAAGCGGTCGCTGCGCCTCTTCATCGACGAGGTGATCCCGGCGTTCCGCTGAGCGGGCGGCGCGGGGAGGGAGCCGCCATGACTTCCCGACCCACGGCGGAACTTGGAGCGCGTGTGAGAAAAACCCGGGACAGTATACCTATTCTCGCGCCTTCCGCCTGCGTCTCGGCCGTCCCGGAGGCACGAGCTGCACCACGCGTGCCGGTCCGTCTCGGCCGTCCCACCCTGTTCCCGCACCAGGCGCCGACGCCCCGCGCCTCACGGCATCGGCAGCGCCTCGTGCTCCTTGAGGGTCTTCTCGGTCAGGGAATCGACCTCGATCAGCTTCACCCGGTAGCCCCAGAGGCGGGCGAGGTGCTGCATGGTGCGGTCGCATTGCTCCTTGTCGAGCAGCACGCCCTCGCGCACCCGATGCACCAGCGTCAGCCGGCGCCCGCCCGACAGGTCGGCCGCGACCACCTGCAGGTCGGGGTCGCTCGCACCGGAATCATAACGCTTGGCGAGTGCGCGCCGCAGCCGCCGGTAGCCCACCTCGTCATGGATCGAGCGCACCTCGGCGACGGGCGCGCCAGACTCGTCGTGCACCTCGAAGAAGCGGAAGTCGCGGATGACCTTGGGCGAGAGATATTGCTGGATGAAGCTGTCGTCGCGGAAATCGGCCCAGGCGCCCTGCAACACCTGCATGGCGTTGCCTTTGCCCGCGAACTCGGGAAACCAGTCGATGTCCTCCGAGGTCGGCTCCTCGGCGATCCGCTTCAGGTCGCGCATGATGGCAAAGCCGAGCGCGTAGGGGTTCAGGCCCGAGAAAAAGGGTTGATCGTAGGTCGGCTGGAACACCACCGAGGAATGGCTGTGCAGGAACTCCAGCATCGAGCCTTCGGTCAGCAGCCCCTTCTCATAGAGCCGGTTCATGATCTCGTAGTGGACGAAGGTCGCGCAGCCCTCGTTCATCAGTTTGGTCTGACGCTGGGGAAAGAAGTATTGCGACATCATCCGCACGATTCGAAGGATCTCGCGCTTCCAGTCCTCCAGCTTGGGGGAGTGTTTCTCGAGAAAATAGAGGATGTTCTCCTCGGGCAACCCGAGCGACTGGTTCTCGCGCGCGCTGTCCTCCTCGCCCTCCTTCAGCGCCTCGGGCGCCAGCGGGGAGCGTGGCAGCGTCTTCCACAGCTCGTTGTAGGTCTGCTCCTCGTAGAGCCAGCGGCGCCGCGCCTTCTCGGCTTCCAGTTTCAGGATCTTCGATTTGCGCTTGCCCGGATGCCGGCTGACACCCTGGCCCATCAGGGCATGGGCGGAATCGAGGACGGCCTCGACCGCTTCCACCCCATGGCGCTGCTCGCACTCGGCCACGTAGTCCTTGGCGAAAGCGATGTAGTCGAGGATCGAGTCGGCGTCGGTCCACTGCTTGAACAGATAGTTGTTCTTGAAGAAGTGGTTGTGGCCGAAAGCCGCGTGCGCGATGACGAGCGTCTGCATGGTCATGGAGTTCTCCTCCATGACGTAGCTGATGCAGGGGCTCGAGTTGATCACGAGCTCATAGGCGAGCACGCGCTGGCCGCGGCGATAGAGCCCCTCCTCGCGGGCGAAGTGCTTGCCAAACGACCAGTGCCGGTACATGTGCGGCAGCCCGATCGAGGCATAGGCATCGAGCATCTGCTCGGCGGTGATGACCTCGATCTGGTTGGGATAGACGTTCAAGCCGAGCTCACCGACGCCGATCTCCTCGATCGCGTCATAGGCCCGCTTCAACAGGTCGAAATCCCACTCGGCCCCCTCGAACAAGGGCTTTACGCTGCGCTTTCGTTTCGGCTTGATCATGGTGAGGCTCTCCCCGGTTGGGCGAGCGATGAGGCCGATGCCGAGAACAGCTCGCGGAACACGGGATAGATCTCCGAGGGGCTCGACACGCGTTTCATGGCGAAATGGGGATGCAGCTCGGCGATCTCCTCATAGCCCGACCAGACGACGGAATCTTCCATCTGCCGCTGCCGCTCGGTCGTCACCTCGATATAGGCGAAATACTGGCACACCGGCAGGATGTCGCCTTCGAGCATCTCGATGCAGCGGGCCATGTCGTCGTCGAAATTGTGGCCATCGGAGGCTTGCGCCGCATAGATGTTCCAGTCCGACACCGGATAGCGATCGCGCACGACCTTCATCATCTCCTCGAAGGCCGAGGAGATGACCGTGCCGCCCGTCTCGGTGCCGCGGAAGAAGGTCTCCTCATCGACCTCGGCTGCCTCCGTGGTATGGCGGATGAACACCACGTCGACCTCGCGGTAGTGGCGCGTGAGGAAGACGTGCAACAGCATGAAGAATTGCTTGGCCAGGTCCTTCAACTGCTCGGTCATGGAGGCCGAGACATCCATCAGGCAGAACATCACCGCCTGCGTGGTCGGCTTGGGTACCCGCTCGAAGCGGTTGTACTGCAGATCGATCGGGTCGATGTAGGCTATCGTCCGGCGCAGGAAGCGCATGCGCTCGAGGCGCGTCCGCAGCTCGGCGATCGCCCCCTCGTCGCGGGGATCGCGCGCCTCGGCCGCAGCCAGAGCTGCCTCGGCCAGGTGGATCTCGTCCTCGCTCGGGCGTCGCAACGCGATGCGGCGCGCGAGGCTGTTGCGCATGGTGCGCACGCGGTTGAGCTTGGCCGGCGAGCCGTCCGTGGAAAATCCCGCGCGCACCGGCAACGGCGATTTCAGCTCCTTCAGCTTCGCCTTGACGAGATTGGGCAGCTTCAGGTCCTCGAAAAAGATCTCGAGGAACTCCTCCTTCGTCAGCTGGAAGACGAAATCATCCTCGCCCGAGCCGTCGGGGCTGCCTTTGGCACCGCGCCCCCCTTGGCCACCTTGGGGCTTCTGGATCACATCGCCGACGGAGTAGTCCTTGTTGCCCGGCAACACGAAATCGCGCGAGCCGGTGGAGCGGCCGAGGCCAAAGGAAGGCTCGCGCAGGCTCTTGGAGCGGATTGTCACCTTCTCGCCGCCCGCGGCCTCGCTCACCCGGCGCTTCTTCAGGGCATCGCGCACGGCATCGCGAATGTCGGCCTTGGCCCGGCGCACGAAGCGCTGGCGGTTGCCGAGGCTCTTACCTTTGGGATTGAGACGGCGATCAACGACGTTCATTGGTTGCCGGCAGCGGGCAACGGGCAGCGGGCAGCGGTCCATTCCTGCTGCCTGTTGCCTGCTGCCTGCTGCCCCTTCCTCAGCTGGACTTCTTCACCCGCATGTACCACTCGACGAGGCGGCGCACCTGTCGCTGGGTATAGCCGCGCGAGACCATGCGATCGACGAACTCGGCGTGCTTCTTCTCGGTCTCGGTGTCCTTTTTCGCGCCAAACGAGATCACCGGCAGCAGATCCTCGACTTGGGAGAACATGCGCCGCTCGATCACGTCGCGGATCTTCTCGTAGGACGTCCAGCTCGGGTTCTTGCCGCCATTGCGCGCGCGCGCACGCAGCGCGAACTTGACCACCTCGTAGCGGAAGTCCTTGGGGTTGGCGATGCCGGCGGGCTTCTCGATCTTGGAGAGCTCCTGATCGAGCACCGAGCGGTTCATCAGCTGGCCGGTATCGGGATCCTTGAAGTCGTGGTCCTCGATCCAGGCGTCGGCATAGGCGACATAGCGGTCGAACAGGTTCTGGCCGAAGTCGTTGTAGGATTCGAGGTAGGCCTTCTGCACCTCGTTGCCGATGAACTCGGCATAGCGCGGTCCGAGCTCCTCCTTGATGAACTCGATATAGCGATCCTCCATCTCCTCGGGCATCTGCTCGCGCCGGATCGATTGCTCCAGCACGTACATCAGATGCACGGGGTCGGCCGCGACCTCCTGGGTGTCGTAGTTGTAGACTTCCGACAGCACCTTGTAGGCAAAGCGCGTCGAGATGCCTTCCATGCCCTCGTTCACACCCGCCGCATCCCGGTACTCCTGGATGGTCTTGGCGTGGACGTCGGTGTCCTTCAGGCTCTCGCCGTCATAGACGCGCATCTTGGAGAAGAGACTGGAGTTCTCGTGCTCCTTCAAGCGCGTCAGCACCGAGAACTGGGCCAGCATCTCGAGCGAGCCCGGTGCGCACGGCGCTTTCATCAGCTCGCTCGAGGCGAGGAGCTTGGCGTAGATTTTCTTCTCTTCCGATACGCGCAGGCAATAGGGCACCTGCACCACCGAGATCCGGTCGAGGAAGGCCTCGTTGTTCTTGTTGGCCTTGAACGTCGACCACTCGCTCTCGTTGGAATGGGCGACGATGATGCCCTGGTAGGGCAATGCGCCGACGTTCTCGGTGCCGACATAGTTGCCGTCCTGGGTCGCCGTCAGCAGCGGGTGCAGCATCTTGATCGGCGCCTTGAACATCTCGACGAACTCGAGCAGCCCTTGCGTCGTCCGGTTGAGGCCGCCCGAATAGGAGTAGGCGTCGGCGTCGTTCTGGCCATGGAATTCGAGCTTGCGGATGTCGACCTTGCCCACGAGCGCGGAGATGTCCTGATTGTTCTCGTCGCCAGGCTCGGTCTTGGCGACGCAGATCTGGCGGAGCTTCGATGGCATCAGCTTCACCACCGAGAACTTCGACACATCGCCGCCGAACTCGTCGAGCCGCTTCACCGCCCAGGGCGACATGTAGCTCGCGATCTTCCGGCGCGGGATGCCGTAGCGCTCCTCCAGCGTCCCCCCCATGTTCTCGGCATCGAAGAGGCCGAGCGGGCTCTCGAAGATCGGCGACACCTCATCGCCTGCTGCCAACGCATAGATCGGGCACTTCTCCATCAACTCCTTCAGCCGCTCGGCGATCGAGGACTTGCCGCCACCGACCGGCCCGAGCAGATAGAGGATCTGCTTGCGCTCCTCGAGGCCCTGCGCCGCGTGGCGGAAGAAGCCGACGATGCGCTCGATCGTCTCCTCGAGGCCATAGAAGTCGGCGAAGGCGGGATAGATCTTCACCGTCCGGTTGAGGAAGATGCGCCCCAGCCGCTGATCCCTCGACGAATCGATGAGTTGGGGCTCGCCGATCGCGGCGATCATCCGCTCGGCGGCGCTCGCATACATCAACGGATCGTTGCGGCAGCCATCGAGGTACTGCTTCAGTGTGAGCCGCGTCTGCTTATGGCGATCGTAGGATCGCGCATAGAGGTCGAAGATTTCTTCCTGGGAGGTCATGCCTGTTCTCGGTCCTCTGGTGCTCGGTGCCGCATCGGGCCTTTCCAATCGCGCTTCGAACCCGGCGTCGCCCGCGCCGCATCCGTTGGCCGGTCGGCGCAGGCCTTGGGCCGAGCGCGTTCCACGCCATGGTTGCGCATACTACCATTGTTCCGCAACGCGATGCAGTACCGAAGGTTCAGTTCTCCCGCGCGCCCTGCCCGGCGCGAAAACGAGTGCGGATTCGAGCCGGAAATAGTGGTCATTTGAAGATAATGGGACGCCTTGGGTGGAACGCTCGGCCCTGTGCGCCTGCCGCATGCAACGCCGCATCGGGGCCAAACCTGCCCAGACCCGGTCGCCTGCATCCGTTCAGGGTCCATGCCCTCGGTCTTTCTGCTAGGTTTGCCAACCTCGAACACCCGTCACTGCCCAGACTAATGAGATTCGCGCCCAGACGCTAATCACGCTTGCCGACAATGCGGCTGCATGGCGCAGCCGGGCCACAGCTCCCGCTGCCGATCCTGCAATCAGCCGCGGCCGCTCGGCATGAGCGACACGGCTATTTGCGGCTCTCCTGAGCGCGTTTCAATGCCGCAGCGAAGGCGCCATCGGCGGGAGTTTCGGGCTTCCTCGGCATGGGCACTGCGGGGCTCGGCTGCCCGGCCGGGCGAGGCGACCCGCCCGCTCCCGCGCCGCCAGCGGGGTTGGTCTCGATCGCGCCTGATTTCATCGTGAGGCCGATCCGCTTGCGGCCCACATCCACCTCCTTCACGCGCACCTTCACCACATCGCCCGCCTTCACCACCTCGCGCGGGTCCTTGACGAACCGGTCGGCCAGCTCGGAGATATGCACGAGCCCGTCCTGGTGCACGCCCACGTCGACGAAAGCGCCGAACGCGGTCACGTTGGTGACGACACCTTCGAGCTGCATGCCGGGCTTCAGGTCGGAAATCTTCTCGACACCGTCCTGGAATGTCGCCGTCTTGAACTCGGGGCGCGGATCGCGGCCCGGTTTTTCCAGCTCGACGAGGATATCGACGATGGTCGGCACGCCAAAGACCTCGTCCGCGAACTGGGCCGGCCGCAGCGATTTCAACAGCACACGGTCGCCGATCAGCGATTTGAGCGGGCGCTTCGTCGTCTCCGAGATGCGCTCGACGACCGCATAGGCCTCGGGATGGACGGCTGAGGCATCGAGCGGATTGGTGCCGTTCATCACGCGCAGGAATCCGGCCGCCTGCTCGAAGGTTTTCGGGCCGAGCCTGGGTACTTTCTTCAAGCCCGCACGCGACTTGAACGGACCGTTCTCGTCGCGAAAGGCGACGATGTTGCCGGCCAGCGTCTGGTTGAGGCCGGAGATGCGGGCGAGCAGCGGCACGGATGCCGTATTGACGTCCACTCCGACCGAGTTGACGCAGTCCTCCACGACCGCATCGAGCGAGCGCGCGAGGCCCGACTGATCGACGTCATGCTGGTACTGGCCGACACCGATCGCCTTGGGCTCGATCTTGACGAGCTCGGCCAGCGGGTCCTGCAGGCGGCGCGCGATCGAGACTGCGCCGCGCAAGCTCACGTCGAGGTCGGGGAATTCCTTGGCGGCGAGCTCGGAGGCCGAATAGATGGAAGCGCCCGCTTCCGACACCATCGCTTTCGTCAGTTTCAGCTCCGGCATTTTTGCCATCAGCTCGGCGACCAGCTTGTCGGTCTCCCGGCTGGCCGTGCCGTTGCCCACGCTGACGAGCTCGATCCTGTGCTTCTTGCAGAGAACGGCGAGCGTGGCGAGCGAGCCCGCCCAGTCGCGCCGCGGCTCGTGGGGATAGATGACTGCCGTCTCGGCGACCTTGCCAGTGGCGTCGACGACCGCCACTTTCACGCCGCTGCGGATGCCCGGATCGAGGCCCATGGTGACCCGTTGGCCGGCGGGTGCGGCCAGCAGCAAATCCTTCAGATTGCTCGAGAAAACCGAGATCGCCGCGGCATCGGCGCGCTCCTTCATGCGCGCGAGCGTATCGACCTCCAGGGAGGGCGCGAGCTTGCCCTTCCAGGCCGCCCGCGCCGTCTCGCACAGCCATTTGTCGGCCGGCCGACCGCGCTCGGCGATGCCGAATGCGGATCTGATCTTCAATTCGGCCGGGTGCGGCTGCTGCGCGTCGTGGGGCAGGTCGAGGTCGAGATCGAGAATGCCTTCATTGCGTCCGCGCAGCAGCGCCAGTACCCGGTGCGATGG
>JANNSW010000476.1:0-10311 GCA_031403055.1 Hyphomicrobiaceae bacterium
GTGGTGGAGTGAGCGGGTTTCGCCCTGCTCCATCACGGGCCGCGTCCCATGAAGAGCGAGTAACCCATGCCCGTCACCCTCAACCACCGCGCCGACTTCACGATCGGCGAGCTGTTCGCGGTCAATGCGGCCGAGATTCCCGATGAGGAATGGTACAAGCTGCCGCTGGACCTCTCGTCCAATTGGCATCGCTACCGGTCCGGTGACTTCGAGGGAGTAGCATCCCCTCTCCCCGCGTCGCGGGAAGAGGGGGAAGAGTCCGTGAGGCTCGGCCCGGCCTACCGCGCCGCCGCCTGCCTCCCGGCGCGATGCCGGCGATAGGCGTTGACGATCTTCAGCATCGGCTCCTCGATCATGTTGGCTGAATTGAGCCAATAGGCGACCGGCCACCACAGCGCCTTCGGCACGCCGGTGACATTGTCCATGCGGGGGCTGGCTTCGACCGCCTCGCCCGCCTCGAAGACGACGCGCGGGGCAAACGTCAGCTCGATCGGCAGCGTCTTTTTCGCGGTCACGACCTCGCAATGGGTCGACTGCGGCGGCACCTCGAGCACGAGGTCGGTCGCGGCGAGCGCCTGCTCGACGAGGCGCCGCTCGACGCTGATCGCAATCACGCAGCTGGCGTCCTTCAGGAGCCCGCGCGTCAGCCGCTCGACCTCTTTGCGCTCGGCGGACGTCATTCGGGTCGGGAGCTCGCAGGTGATCGAGGGGCCATCGCCGTTGACGAGCTGCTCCAGGCAATCGAGCGCACCGTTGTCGGCCGCGGCCACGCCTGGAAGCACAAGGCAGAGCATGGCGGCCAGAGCTGCGAGGCGGGACTGACGATCGTGCATGATGGTGGCCATGGTTGAAGCTGTTCGCCGCCCGTTATATCGCACGGCGCGGCAAAATCGTGGCGCTCATCGCGACGCGCCCGGCGCATCGAGAAACCGCTGCAGCAGCACCAGATCGAGCCAGCGGCCGAACTTGTACCCGACCTCACGGAAATGGGCGGCACGCTCGAAACCCAGCCGCTCGTGGAAGCGCAATGAAGCCGCATTTCCAGCGTCGACTCCGGCGATCATCACATGCTTGCCGAGCCCGGCCGCCATCGGGAACAGCGCCTCGACCAGTTGGCGCCCGAGGCCTTGTCCGCGCCAGCCGGCCCGCACCTGCACCGAATGCTCGACCGTGAAGCGGTAGCCGGGCCAGGCGCGGAAGTCGCCGAACGAGGAGTATCCCAGCACCTCCTCGCCCGAGGCCGCGACCAGCACCGGATAGCCGAGCCGCCGGCGGTCCTCCATCCAGGCGCGGCGGTCGTCCAGCGTGACGGGCCGGTCATTGTAGATGGCGGTCGAGCTGGCAATCACATCGTTGGTGATCGCAAGAACGGCATCCAGGTCGGACGCCGAGGCAGGCCGGATCCCGATCATGCAGACGACCTCCGGCTCACACCAGCAACTCGAGCGGGGTCTTGCTCGCGGGGCAGGTGAGCGACCCACCCTCGCCCGGCGCTTCACCCGTGCCGGGCTGAGATTCGCCTGCGTCAGGCTCGGGCTCGGAGTCCGTCCCGTCCTCGCCCGCATACGGGGCCTCGCCGGCTTGGGCCGTGTGAATGCCGGCAATCGGTGGATCGGCGGCAATTGCGGGGGCCCAGCTGCCGGGCGCAAGCGCGAGCAGGAGCAACGCCAGCAGGTTGACGGCCGGGCGAGATCTGCAACTCATGTCTGTCTCCCGTTCCACCTCGTAGCGCAGCCGCAACTCGATTGTCGCACATTGCGCCGGGAAGTGCGATGGCTCGCCACGCGGCAAACGCGGCTCGTGGCCGCGAGCGCGTAACCATGCTGGGTGGCGATGGCGTCGTTCTTGCTTCGTTGGCCAAACCCAAGGAATGAAGGCGGAGCGAGATGGCGACACGGTGGCATCCAGAAGATGGCGAGGTCGCGTCGCCGGCCGAGATCCAGGTCATGGCGAGCGTGCTGGAAGGGCGCCACGGCGTGTGGGCCGGCGAGATTGCCGACTTCCTGGCCGACGCTCACCGGCAAGCCAATGATGCCGTGCGCGGACGGGCCTGGGCGACGGTTGCCCATACTGTCCGGATCCGGGAGCGCCAACGGGTGATTTGAGGGCAGCTCCGGCGCCGCGATCGCCGGCCGGCGCTGTTGGGCAAAGATGTCCGCGACGAAGTGCTCCACGATCGTTGCCATCATGCAGGCCGAGCTGGTGCGGATCTCCGGCCCCCACAGCCCACTGTTGGCCAGGTAGGTGCTGCTGGCGCCGCGGGCCAACAAGCTCGTGGCGATGTCGCGGGACGCGCCCGCGAGCGGCTCGCGATAGCGCTGACGTGAGCGCTTGAGCGCTTACCTGGCTCTCAGTTCGGCGTGCCCAGCACCAGGGTCCAGAACGTCTTGAACTCGGAGTTCTGGTCCTGGACGAGCGCGATGCCGATGTGGCGGGCATCCGCGAGCAGCAGGTTCTTGTTGTGGCCGTCGCTTTCGCGCCAGCCTTTCATCACCTCGTCGAAGGAGGCTTGGCCGGTGCCAACGTTCTCGGCGGCGAGCTTGGCGGCGTAGCCGGTCCGCTTCACCCGGTCCCACGGGCTCGATCCATCAGACCCGTAGTGCGAGATGCGGTCGTTCTTGGCGAGATCGCGGGAATGCGCCTTGGCGGCGAGCGTCAGCTTGGGATCGAGCGATACGGACTTCAGGCCGTTCTCGCGGCGATAGCCGTTGATCAGCTCGAGGGCCTTGGCCGGATCCAGCCGGGCAGTCGAGTAGTCGCGGTCATCGAGCGCGCCGGCAGGCGCTGTCGCGGAGCTGTCGCTGGCGACCGTTGCGTCGGTCTGCGAAGCGGTGTCGAGGCCTGCGGTCTTGCGCTTGGGCTTGGTCGAGACGAGGTCGCTATCGGGCGTGAACCCGCCGGACAGCGGAATGCTGCCCACACTGCAACCCGACAGCAGCAACGCTACCGAAATGGACGCCATCAAGCGACGCATACCGACCCTCCGACCCTCAATACATGTTCCAACAACGAGGCTCATCGGGCTCATTAATGATCGATAAGGGTTAATCGGCGGTTACAGCTGAAGTCCCGAATCAGGCACTGCACTTCGAGCCGGACAGCAGCAAATAAGTGTGGTGCGAATGGGGCGGTTGCCTTGCCGATCGCCCGACAGCCGGCAACGCCGCGTTAACCAAGCTCACGCACTCTGCCTGGCAGTTTTCGTTTCCAGAAGAGTGAGCCTCGTTCCATGTCCTGTCGCGTTGCGCTTCCTGTCGTCGGCGGATCCGCGGAATCCACCTATTGGCCGTCCATTCCCTTCGTCGCCGTGCTGCTCGCCGCGGGCGTGCTGCCGCTGGCTGCCGCTGCCTCCCAGCTGATGTTGGCGCTCGCCGAGGTCAGTGCGCTATCGGTGCTGCTCTGGCCGGTCGTTGCCGTTGCCATCCGGCGCCTGCGCGATCGCAGGACGCATGGCTGGCTCTGTCTGCCCTGCTATCTCGCCTGTATCGTCGTGCTGATGGCGGCGTGCTTTGGCAAACCGGTCTCGCTGGGCGACAGCACGGTTGCCCAGATGTTGCCGCTCGTCATGCTGTTGTTCTTGACCGCCTGGCTCATCGTCGACAGCTTGACGATCGAGGATCCGGCAGTGGCGGAGCCAGCGCACGGCGCCCTGGCGGCCTGAGATCGCTCCCAAGGCCGAGAGGGCCAGCGCGCATGTACCGTTCGCTCAAGGCCGACAAGCTTGTCGAGACGATCGAGCGGCTGCAACGGCGCATCGACGAGCGCTTCCCCGGCGCGGGGCTGGCGCGGGTCTGTGCGGAATTGCGCGATGCGACCCTTGCGGTCAGCACCCGCGCCGCAGCGATGGCACGGCCAAACCGGATGATGCAGGCGGCCGTCGCGGTTGCGCTGCTGCTCGGACTGGCATTGCTCGGCACGGTTATCTTCGTGATCGACTTGAAGCGCGACGCCGACAATCTGTCCGGCGTGCTGCAGGGAATCGAGGCGTCCATGAACATCCTCGTGCTGATGGGCGCGGCGGTGTTCTTTCTCGTCACCATGGAGGAGCGGCTGAAGCGGCGGCAGGCGCTGAAGGATCTGCACGAGCTGCGCGCCATCGTGCACGTGATCGACATGCACCAGCTGACGAAGGACCCGGTCTCGATCTCGGTCTCGACTATCGGCACGGCGACCCCGTCCTCGCCCAAGCGAACCCTCTCGCCCTTCGAGCTGATGCGCTATCTCGACTATTGTGCCGAGCTGCTGTCGCTCTCGGCCAAGGCCGCCGCGCTCTATGGGCAGAGCCTGCGCGACACCGTCGTGAGCGCGGCCGTCAGCGAGGTCGAGCAGCTGACGAGCAACCTCGCCAACAAGGTCTGGCAGAAGATCGGGATTCTGCAGATGGGCGAGGTGCTGTCCGCCAGTGCGGCGATTTCCGGGCCCGAGCAGCCCAAGCCCGCGCCTTTGGCCGAGGTGGTTGCACCGCCGAGAGCGGGCGCTTAGCGTGGCGGCCGATCCCAACTGCGCCGCGAGCCGCCCCATGCCAGCCATCGACCCCGTCGCCCTGACGCAAGCCCTCGTGCGCTGCCAAAGCGTGACGCCGCACGAAGCCGGCGCGCTCACGCTGCTGGAGCGGACGCTTGCGCCGCTCGGCTTTGCCTGCCACCGCCTCGTCTTCAAGGAGCCGGGCTACCCCGACGTCGACAATCTGTTCGCGCGGCGTGGCACCGGCAGCCCGCACCTCTGCTTTGCCGGTCATACCGACGTGGTGCCCGCGGGCGACAGCGCGGCCTGGACCCACGGCCCGTTCTCGGGCGACCTGGCGGACGGCTTCGTATGGGGGCGCGGCACGGTCGACATGAAAGGCAACATCGCGGCCTTCATCGCGGCACTCAGCCGTTGGCTGGCGGTGCCCGCCGATGCCGCCAAGGGCTCGATCAGCCTGCTGATCACGGGCGATGAGGAGGCCGACGCCGTCAACGGAACCGTCAAGGTGCTCGAATGGATGGCGAAAAGCGGCCACACGCCCACCGACTGCATCGTCGGCGAGCCCTCCTGCACGGAGGCGCTGGGCGATACCATCCGCATCGGCCGGCGCGGCAGCCTCTCCTGCAAGGCCGTCTTCACTGGCAAACAGGGCCATGTCGGCTACGCCCATATCGCCAACAACCCGGTCAAGGGTTTTTTGCGTTTCGCGCACGCCCTCCACGCCGCGCCCCTCGATGCCGGCACCGAGCATTTCGTGCCATCGAACCTGGAGATCGTCTCGGTCGATGTCGGCAATCCCGTCTACAACGTGATCCCGGCGCGGATCGAGGCGAAGCTCAACATCCGCTACAACGACACCTGGTCGCGCGAGAGCCTGGAAGCGCTGATCCGGGCCAAGGCGCAGGCGGCGGTGGCGGGCTCGGGTCTGGGCGTCGAGCTCGACTTCTCCGGCAACGCCGATGTGTTCGTGACCAAGCCCGGTCCCCTCGTTGAAATGGCTGAGGAGGTGCTGCGGCGCGTGACCAATGGTAAGCCGGTGCTCTCGACTGCGGGTGGCACGTCGGACGCCCGCTTCGTCAAGGACCATTGCCCCGTGATCGAGCTCGGCCTCGTCAACAAGGGCATCCACGGCGTCGACGAGCGCGTCCCCGTCGCCGACCTCACCCGGCTTGCGACGATCTACGGCGCGCTCCTCGCCCGCTACTTCGCGTCCACGGCCTAAGCAGAGTTCGCCAAAGTGGTCTTCCCGGTTTGGCGATAAAACTCTGCGAAAACAAAAGAATCCAAGCAGGCATTCGTTGGTCTTCCAACGAAAGTCTGCTTAGCCTCAGCAGTGCCGTCGCCGGGTGTTCCCTCCCATTCATTCGATTCCCGCGAGGCTGGACCAAGGAATGGGACGGAACACAGACAAGGAGCTGGCTGGTAGGCTGGCCAATCATCTGGGGTGCCGAGCGAATGGGCCGGAACACAAGGTCCCGCCATCCTCACTGATCGGGTCACGACACACATCCCCCCACGTCATTCCCGCGCAGGCGGCCAGGACGGCTTTGGAATAGGAGCTCGCGACTCCGGGCTCCCAACATCGCTGGCGCTGGGCTCTGGCAACGCGCGGGAATTGTGGAACCCTGACAGACGGTGTCCGCTCGGTGTCCCGTTTGCCGCCCACTGTGGGCGCCGAGGCAGGTGGCGTCGTGCGGCTGCCCGCAGCAGGATGCCGCCGTCAATTGCGTTCGCTGGATATCCTCGAAGTCCGGGGTGCCACGACCCCGACCGCGCGCATCGCATTCACTTGCCGCACGGCCAAGGCGACCCTTGCCTGCTTTCGGGCAGAGAGGCCACGCGTCGTTCTCGATCCGCTCGACGTGCCGCGGGCCTTGCGCCGTTCGGGCTTCAGGCGTGTCGAAAGCTCCTGATCGCCGGCCGCATCCACTTGTGCGCCTACCTCGACAGCCAAGACAGCAACGGTCGGGGAGCTCACGATGCCAGCTCGGCCATTGCGCTCTGGCGCGAAGTCGCCCAGAGGGGGTGGCGTGAAAGCCATGCGACGCTGCCTGCGCCGATCGTTGTGGGAGCCCGGCTCGGGCCCAGTCGCGACATCCTCGACGCCAACCGAAGCGGCCGCGACGTTCACGGCTGCCACGAAATGGGGCACTTCGATCGACAGCTGCCCGGCCATGGGCGCCGCCAATCCATCCATGGCGCGTGACACATGATCGCTGCCGCCGATCATGCTCATGCCAGCCAGGGACCAGATGGCAAATGCGGCGGCCAAGCTCCCCAGCACTTGCGCAGGACCGGCAAGCCCCGTCCTGCCGGTCTTGCGGAGACTGCCGATGACGCGGCTGACGATGTGCGCCGTCGCAAGCACGGTAATCCCCGCCGACAGCGACGCCATGATGGCAGTCGCAGGCCACGTCATCTCGTAGCAAATCGCTCCGACGGCAAAGGCGACGAGCACCGAAATGAATGACGATCCGGCCCCAGGTCGGCTCATGTGGCACCTCAAAAGATTCGAAGCTGCGCGCGACCATCGACACGCGTTGCGGCGAGGCCCACCTGAGGCCGAAGCAGCAACCGGAACAGCCCGGCCACGAGCGAGCCCGGCTTACCTACAGGGTCGGGCGCGATTCGCCGACAGCTGACTATTGCCCCACGGCAACAGCTCCTTGTGGTTTCCACAGGTCTGCAACGGCAGTCGTCGTGGGAATGGGGGTCAGACCCCTTTGGCAATGGCCGGCGCATGTTCATAGAGCGATCGGCAAGGGGGTCTGACCCCGATCGACCCCGATCGCCTCGGCATCCCTGGGCACTGGGCTTCGGCCGGCAAATGGCCAGCCTTTGCGCCGGCCTAAGCAGAGTTCGCCAAAGCGGTCTTCCCGGTTTGGCGATAAAACTCTGCGAAAACAAAAGAATCCAAGCAGGCATTCGTTGGTCTTCCAACGAAAGTCTGCTTAGGCCGCGTGCCCCATCATCCGCTCCGCCGCGATCTTGGCATCGACGAGTGGCACCCGCACACCCTTCCTGACCACATCGGGCGCGTAGGCCTTGCGGGCGAACACTTCGAGCACGATCGGGCGGAAGAACGCAATCGGCTTGGTGTCGTAGTCGGGATCGAAACTGTTCTGATCCCAGCGCTCGCAGAAGCTGGCGCAGTCCTCGAAGCAGGGATGCCCGCGGAATTTTTCGCGCGAGTTCGGGTTGCCGCCCACTTTGTCGGCATAATAGAGCTTCTGGAACTCGCCGTGCACCTCGACCGTCCAGGCGCATTGCTCGCGCACGAACGGCTTCAGGATGGCCGCGGCATATTCATCATGATTGTAGGGCGCATAGATGTCGCCGATGTCGTGGAGCAGTGCGCAGGCGAGCCAGTCGGCATCCGCCCCGTCGCGCCAGGCCCGCGTCGCTGCCTGCAGTGAATGGCCCAGGCGCGTGATCTTGTAGCCCGAGAGGCTCTCGTCGAGGCTGACGAGGGCGCCGAGCAGACGATCGCCGGTCTTGGCCGCGAACTCCCTCTCATGGGCGTTGAGGAAGGAATAATCCTCGACATCGCCATCTTTCATCTGGCGGAATTTCACCTGTTCCATCGTGGCTCCTCGCAGCAATGAATCCTCCGGCACGGTTGCGCTTCGGCCGGTCGGCGTCAAGGGCAAGCGCCGCCCCAGCCTGCATTTTCCTGCATGGCGAGCCGTCGCGGCGGGCAGGGCAGGGCGCCCCGTGGCGCCTTGGATCCCGCCGTAAAGCCCTGGACAGGATCATGCGCCGATGCTACACGACTGCCCCGGGAGGCCCGCGCGGGCCTCTCGCCGTTTGCAGGCCCGGGCGCATAGCTCAGTTGGTAGAGCAGCTGACTCTTAATCAGCGGGTCGCAGGTTCGAGCCCTGCTGCGCCCACCAATGTTTTCAAGGGGTTAGGCAATTTTAGTCCGCCAACGTCCTAACGACTAGCAAACGCCAAGCAAACGCTGGACGGGGCTTGGTGGGTGGTTTGCGGCCTGAGTTTGTGGTCCGCTGTGGCGGGGCGAACGACGAAGGGCGGCTAAATTGTGCCGTCGATCGTAGCGCCACACTTGCGCCTTTCCGACTGGTCGCCGACCCGCTTTTCAACAAACCGACATTTCCGCAACATCTGTTGCCCGCTTTCGCGGCAGCGCGGTTGACCGATTCCACTCAACCGCGCAATGTCGGAGACGTGGCTGGTCGTGCTTGCACAGAAGCGCCGATCCGCTGAACCGGAACCCAAGAAAGCCGCCCATTATGATCCTCGGTGTCCTTCAGCAGAAGGGCGGCGTCGGCAAGACGACGCTGGCGCTCAACCTGGCGGCGGCGTTTGCGAAAGGCGGCTTGCGGGTGTTGCTGGTCGATGCCGACCCGCAGGGCAGTGCGCTGGCCTGGTCAAGCGTGCGCGAAAAGGCGCCGCTGTTCTCGGTGATCGGCATGCCAAAGCCCAGTCTGCACAAGGAACTGCCGGCGATCGCCGCCAACTACGACGTAGTCGTCATCGACGGCGCCCCGCGCGTCAATGAGTTGGCCCGCTCGGCGATTCTCGCCTCCGATTACGTGCTCATTCCGGTGCAGCCATCACCGTTCGACGTGTGGTCGTGCGCCGAGATCGTCACTCTGGTCAGCGAAGCGCAACAGTTCCGGCCAGAAATCCGTGCCGCATTTGTGATCAACCGCAAAATCGGCAATACGGCGATTGCCCGCGACGTGGTCGCGGCGTTTGCCAGCTTCCCATTCCCATTGCTGACAAACACCATTGCGCAACGGGTGGCTTTCGCCGAATCCGCCGCGCAGGGCCTGACGGTCATCGAGACCGCGCCCAGCTCGGCCGCCGCCTGGGAGATTTACGACCTTGCTGAAATCATCAAATCCGCAACCAAGGAAAGAGCCGCCGCATGACCAGCAAGACCATCCCCTTCAAACAACCGACCGGCTTCAGCCGTCCCGCCGAAGATTGGGTCGGCGCAACTTTGGCGGCAGCGCCACCGGTTGTCGCCGCCAAACCCGAGCTGCCGACCAAGCGTCTGACAGTCGACATTCCCGAGGACCTGCACCGCCGCATCAAAGTCGATTGCGCCGGCAAGGGCACACAAATTTCCGATGTGGTGCGTGAGTTGCTCACCAAGGAGTATCCGGTTGCGTGAGCGAAACGCTTGCGCCTTCGCCGATCGGTGGGGTCCGCGATGCGGACCTATTGGTGCGGGTCGAGCAGGCGAGGGGAGCGGCCGGGTTTACGTTCATTCTCAAGCAATGCCAGTTTGAACAGGAACGACGCGATGCAGCCCTGCTGCTGCCGCGCGATGCTCGCAGGCGGCTGCAAACGCGCGAGCGGCTGGAAGCCGCCGCGCTTGACCGCCAAAACATGCGGCATATCCACAGTGTGCTGGCTATCTGCGGATTGCCATACACCCGCCAACCCATTGAAACTCGCGAGTATGAGCGCACCCAGGGACGCATGAGCCTGGTGGTCGAGGCCGGCAAACTGCGGACGCCGGACGGCCGCTGGGAAGCCCAGCCTTTGCCCTATGGCTCACGCGCCCGCTTGCTGCTCTTGCATCTGTGCAGCGAAGCCATCCGTCAGAAGAGCGCGGTGGTGGAGATCGAGGACAGTCTCACCGCCTTCATCAAGGCGATGGGGTTCCCGGTGACCGGCGGCAAGCACGGCACGCTCGGATCATTCAAGGCGCAGGTCAACGCGCTGGCGGCTTGCCACATGCGGATCGGCGTCTGGGATGGCATCCGCGCCAAGACCGTATCGACGCAACCGTTCTCGTCCGTGGATGTCTGGTTCCCGGCGACCCCCGACCAGAAGATGATGTGGCCGTCCACCATCACCTTCAGCCAC
>JANNSW010000477.1:0-22558 GCA_031403055.1 Hyphomicrobiaceae bacterium
CGCTGCGTGCGGATGGTGGCGGAGGCGGCGGCCAGCGTGCCGCTGCTGCTGTATCAGCGCGATGCCGAGCTGTCCGAACACCCGCTGCTCGACTTGCTGCGGCAGCCAAGCCCGGGCATGACGGGTACGGACCTGCTGGAGCGCTGGTACGGCTTCCTGCTGGTCGCCGGCAATGCCTACATGGAGGCGGTTGGCCTCGACGGGCAGTTGCGCGAGCTGCATGCGCTGCGCCCCGACCGGATGAAGGTCATTCCTGGGCCGGACGGCTGGCCGGAGGCCTGGGAGTACGAGCTTGCGGGGCGCTCGGTGCGGTTCGAGGGAGAGATCGATGTTCCTGGCTCGCCTTCGGCAAGACTGGGTGTGCGGCCGATCCTGCACCTGAAGCTGTTTCATCCTGGCAACGATCACTACGGCCTCTCCCCGATCGAGGCGGCGGCATCGGCCATCGACATCCACAATGCAGCAAGCGCGTGGAACAAGGCTCTGCTCGACAATGCGGCCCGGCCTTCTGGGGCACTCGTCTACTCGGCTGGCGATGGTCACCTGACGGGCGATCAATACGAGCGGCTGAAGACCGAGCTGGAGGGCAATTTCCAGGGTGCGCGCAATGCCGGCCGCCCGCTGCTGCTCGAAGGCGGGCTCGACTGGAAGGCAATGGGGCTGACGCCCAAGGAGATGGATTTCATCGAGGCCAAGCACATCGCGGCGCGCGAGATTTCGCTGGCGCTCGGGGTGCCGCCGATGCTGCTCGGCATCCCCGGCGATAATACTTACGCCAACTTCCAGGAGGCGAACCGGACGTTCTGGCGGCAAACGGTGCTGCCGCTCGTCCACCGCACCGCCAAGGCGCTCTCGCTCTGGCTCGCTCCGGCCTACGGCCAAGCGCTCATGCTGCGCCCCGACCTCGACCAGATCGAGGCACTTTCCGCCGAGCGCGAGGCGCTGTGGGCGCGCATCGAGCGTGCGAGCTTCCTCTCCCCCGACGAGAAGCGTGCGGCGGTCGGCTATGGGCCGCGGGCGGCCCTACCCAAGGCCCCGTAGGTCGGACCGAGGTCGCCCTTCGCGGCCGATGTCCGACAGACCCAGTTATCGGACTTCGCCCGTAGGTCGGACCGAGGTCGCCCTTCGCGGCCGATGTCCGACAGACCCAGATGTCGGACTTCGCAGTGCTCAGTCCGACCTACGTACCTACGTATCAGCAGCTAAGATCGTCACTCGCGCCCGACACCATCGGGGAGCTCCACAGCCGAGCCCGAGCCCCAACCGGCCGGATAGTCGCCGGCCTCACAGTAGCGGTGAAACGTTGAATGCGGCCAGTCTGACGGGTCGCTGACGAGCCCGTGCCGGACAGGGTTGTAGTGAATGTAGTCGGCATGGGCGGTGAAATCCCTCTCGTCACGGATCGCGTGCTCCCAATATCGTCCCTGCCAGATAGCGCTTCGACGTCCCAAACGCGGTCCCAATGAACTGGGTCTGCGCTTCGCATACTCGCGGCTGAAAGCAGTCTTGATGAGCATCCAACGGGTCGGAAAATCGCTGTCACCCTCGGGCAGCGACCAGATGGCGTGGATGTGGTCCGGCAGAACGACCTGTGCTTCCGTGTCGAACGGTTGCCGGCTCATGACCTTGGCCACTACGGCGTCCAAGAGCAAGACAACCCAAGTCTCGGCGAAGATCGGACGACGGTCACGCGTCACGACTGTAAAGAAATACGTCCCGCCAGCGAGCCTCAATCTTCTGTAGCGCATGTCCGCACGATGTCATGAAGAATTGCTCCGTGCAAGTAGCGACTTGTGGCGTAGATCGGACCGAGGCCGCCTTTCGCGGCCGATGTCCGACGCTGTGTCTGTCGGACATCGGGTGCGACGCCCCCTCAGTCCGACCTACGCATAGGAAGTCGGACCCCGCAGCCCGTAGGTCGGACTGAGGTCGCCCTTCGCGGCTGATGTCCGACAGACCCAGATGTCGGACTTCGCAGTGCTCAGTCCGACCTACGGCCAAGCACCGATGTCCCACATTCGAACGAGTAGGACCAAGAGCGCCACCCATGATCCAAGAGACCAAATTCGCCCCCGTCGATCTCAAAGCCGTCGAGGCCGACGGCACGTTCGAGGGCTATGCGAGCCTGTTCGGCGTCGAGGACCTCTCCCACGACATGGTGCTGCCAGGCGCCTTCCGGGCGAGCCTGGCCGCGCGCGCTCCGATCGGCATCAAGCTGCTGTTCCAGCACGATCCCAACCAGCCGCTCGGCGTCTGGCTCGACCTCGCCGAGGACGCCAGGGGCCTGCGCGCCCGCGGCCGGCTGATGCCGGAAGTGGCCAAGGCCCGCGAGGTGCTCTCACTGATGCGGGCAGGCGCGCTCGATGGGCTCTCGATCGGCTTTCGCACCGTCAAGGGTTCGCGAGATGCCGCGACCGGCGTGCGGCATCTGGAGGCGATCGACCTCTGGGAGATCTCGATCGTGACGTTTCCGATGCTGCCGGACGCACGCGTCTCGGCCGTCAAATCGCGCCCGTTCGCCGGCCGACTGCCGCGCGAGCGCGAGCTCGAGCGCTGGCTCACGCGGGAAGCGGGGCTGACGCGCACCGATGCCCGGACCCTCATCCGGTCCGGGCTCAAATCGCTCGTTGCGACGCGGGATGCTCGCGGCGGGCCCGAGGGGACCGACCGGCTGATCGAGGCGATCGGCCGGGCGCGATCCCGCCTTGCCAACCCCTAGGACAAACGAGGTTCACATGACCCATCCCCACGGTACCCAGCTCGAGACCAAGGCCGGCGGGCCCCTCGAGGTCGCCGAGGCGTTCGACGATTTCATGCAGGCGTTCGAAGCCTTCAAGGCCGCCAACGACGAGCGGCTCGAGAGCATCGAGAAGCGTGTCGGCCCCGACGTGGTGACGACCGAGAAGCTCGACCGCATCAACCGCGCACTCGACGAGCACAGGCGCCTCGTCGACGAGCTGGCCTTGAAATCGGCGCGTCCCGGCCGGGGCGGCGCCAGCGAGCCCATCCGCTCCTCGGCCGTGCTCGGCCATAAGGCAGCGTTCGAGACCTACATCCGGCGCGGCGAAGCCGGCAGTCTTGCCGCTCTGGAGGCCAAAGCCCTCTCCGTCGGCTCCAATCCCGACGGCGGCTACCTGGTGCCGGCCGAGATCGAGGCGAGCGTGTTGCAGGCGGTGCGCGCGATCTCCCCCATCCGCACGATCGCGAGCGTCCGCCAGACCTCCGGCTCGGTCTATAAGAAGCCGTTCTCCACGACCGGTTTCGGCACCGGCTGGGTCGGCGAGACGGCGAGCCGGCCCGAGACCACGACCTCGACCATCGCCGAGCTTTCGTTTCCGGCCATGGAGCTCTATGCCATGCCCGCGGCGACGCCCTCGCTGCTCGAGGATTCGGCCGTCAACATCGACGAATGGATCGCGGGCGAGGTCCATGCCGCCTTTGCCGAGCAGGAGGGCGAAGCCTTCATCACCGGCAATGGCACCAACAAGCCGCGCGGCTTCCTCGACTATCCCAAGGTCGCCAACGCGTCTTGGACTTGGGGCAATCTCGGCTACCTGGCGACCGGTGTCTCGGGCGGCCTGGCGGCGAGCAATCCGAGCGACAAGCTGATCGACCTCGTCTATGCGCTGAAAGCGGGATATCGCGCCAACGGCCATTGGGTGATGAGCCGTTCCACCGAAGCCGAAATCCGCAAGATCAAGGATGCCGACGGCAACTACATCTGGCAGCCATCGACCGCGCCCGGCGCCATGCCGACGCTGATGGGCTTCCCCGTCGCCGAAGCCGAGGACATGCCCGATATGGCGGCGAACAGCTATTCGCTGGCCTTCGGCGATTTCGGCCGCGGCTACCTGATCGTCGACCGCGTCGGCATTCGCGTGCTGCGCGATCCCTACAGTGCCAAGCCCTACGTGCTCTTCTACACGACCAAGCGCGTCGGCGGCGGCGTGCAGGACTTCGATGCGATCAAGCTCTTGAAGCTCGCAACCGCATAGCCGGTTTCACTCCAGACCAGGCCCCTCCCTCGGGGCGGCTGCGGCGCCCTCCTCCCGCCGTGGCTGCCCCATTTTTATCTCCACCGACGAGGCCCAACATGGCGCTTCTGCCAACCAGCCCGCCCGCCGTCGAGCCCGTCTCGCTCGCCGAGGCCAAGGCCCATCTTCGGATCGACGGCAACACCGAAGACACGCTGCTGCAAAGCCTCATGCTGGCGGCTCGCGTGCATCTGGAGCTGGTGCTCGCACGTGCCTTCATCGCTCAGGGCTGGACCTATCTGCGCGATACCTGGCCTGCCGCCCGCGAGCTTGCCCTCCCGCTCGCCCCGGTCGCGAGTGTCACCAGTGTTGTCGTGATCGCGGCGGATGGCACGCGGGCGACGCTCGATCCGGCTGCCTATCTGCTCGATGGCTCCGGCAATACGCCGCGTCTGGTGCTTGCCGGGTCGACGCCATTGCCGCGGCCAGGCCGCGTCGCCAACGGCATCGAGATCACCTTTGTCGCCGGTCATGGCAGCACGGGAGCTGACGTGCCGGCCCCGTTGCGCCACGCGATCCTGCTGCTCGCCGCCCATTGGTACGAGAACCGTCAGCCGGTCGAGATCGGTCTCGCAGGCGAGCCATTGCCGCTCACGATCGCCGAGCTGATCGCTCCCTACCGGCGGAGGCGGCTGTGAAGGCTCCTTCGATCGGCGCACTGCGCCACCGGGTCGTGCTCGAAGCGCCGGCCGGATCGTCCGACGGGGCGGGTGGGACATCGCAAAGCTGGAGCGCGGTTGCAACGCTGTGGGCGGCGATCGAGCCGCTGTCGGGCTCCGAAAGCTTCGAGGCGGATCGCGTGTCTGGCCGGATCACGCACCGGCTGGTGCTGCGATATCGCCTGGGCGTCGTACCCGGCATGCGCTTGCGCCTCGACACGCGCATCTTCGAGATCCGGGCCGTGCTCGATATCGGCGAGGGCAGGCGGCTCCTCGAATGCTCGGCCGAGGAGCGCGACCAGTGACCATCCGACTGAAGCTTTCGCGGCAGCCGGCACAGACCGGTCGGGCCGGTGCCGCCGGGCGGTTGCTCGCTCGCCTGAAGCGCGAGCTCGACCGGCGGGTGATCCGCGACGAGCTTGCTGGCAATGGTGCGCGCCAGTCCGGCAGGCCACGCAAGACCGACGAGGTGACGCCATGAGCCTCAGTGCCGATTTTGCCTTGCAGAAGGCGCTCTACGCCCGGCTTGCGGGCGACGCCGCTTTGACGGCCCTGCTGGGTACGCCGCGCGTCTATGACGATGTCCCGCAGCGCACCGACTTTCCCTACCTCACTTTCGGCCTCGCCAGCATGCGCGACTGGAGCACCGGCACCGAAGGCGGGGAGGAGCATCTGGTTACGCTGCACGTCTGGTCGCGCGCTGCCGGTCGCCGCCAGGCTCATGCCATCATGCTCGCGATCCGCGTTGCACTGCACGATGTCGCGCTCACCCTCGAGGACCACCACCTCGTCAACCTGCGCCACGAATTCTCCGAAGCCCGCCGCGAGCCCGACGGCGACACCATCCGTGGCGTCGTTCGTTTCCGTGCCGTGACCGAGCCGCGCGTCTGACACTTCCCCCTCAACTATGAAAGGTACCGACCATGGCCGCCCAGAAGGGCAAGGATCTCCTCCTGAAGGTCGACAGCACCGGCATGTCGACTTTCATCACCGTCGCAGGCCTTCGATCGCGCACGCTCGCTTTCAATGCCCAGACCGTCGACATCACCCATACCGAATCGTCGGGGCGTTGGCGTGAGCTGCTGGCGGGTGCGGGCGTGCGCAGCGCACGCCTTTCAGGGGCGGGATTGTTCAAGGACGAAGCCTCTGACGAGGCAGTCAGAAGTCTTTTCTTCAATGGCACCATCCGCGCCTGGCAATTGGTGATCCCCGAGTTCGGCACCGTCGAGGGACCGTTCCAGATCACCGCGCTCGAGCTCGCCGGCAACCACGACGGCGAGCTCACCTTCGACCTTGCGCTCGAATCGGCGGGTGCGCTCGTCTTCACGTCGGCCTGATCGGAGGGTGGCCATGGTCAATCGTTACCGCGGTGAGATCGAGGCGAGTCTCGACGGGCAGCGCCATCGTCTTTGTCTGACGCTTGGGGCGCTCGCAGAGCTGGAGCATGCGTTTGGCGAGGAGGACATGCTCGCGCTCGCCGAGCGCTTCGGACGCGGTAGAATTGCCGCGCGAGAGGCGATCCGCATCATCGGCGCCGGCCTGCGCGGCGGCGGCAGTGACATCGGCGACGAGGCGGTCGCGCGGATGCAGGCCGAAGGCGGCGCCGCCGGGTTCGTGCAGATCGTCGCGCGCCTGCTGGAGGCGACGTTCGGGGCGGGGGGCGAGCCATGAGCACGGTTTCACGCGAGCCGTTCCCCTGGGGTGACGTGATGTCGTTCGGGCTCGGCACACTCGGCCTGCCGCCATCGGCCTTCTGGGCGATGACCCCACGCGAGTTGCAAGCAGCGATGCGCGGCGTGCTGGGGCCGGGATCGCGGCAGCACGCGCCATCGCAAGCGGAGTTGGCGGCGCTCTTGGAGCGCTTCCCCGATTCGTAGGTCGGACCGAGCACGGCCCTTCGCCGTGCGATGTCCGACAGGCCCAGCGTCGGACATCCGCCGGATCGGGTCCGGCGTCAGTCCGACCTACGTTCAATGATCGAAAGGGCATTCATGGAAAACCGTATCGAAACCTGGTCGGTCGACATCGCCGCCAACACCGCTCCCTTGCGCGCTGCGCTGACGGACATGAGCCGGCTCGGCGATCAGTTCGCTTCCCGCCTGGTCACCGCGTTCGAAGCGGTCGCGATCCGCGGCAAGAAGCTCGAGGACGTGGTGAGGTCGTTGGCGCTCGGCCTTTCCGAGATGGTGCTGAAGGCGGCTTTCAAGCCGATCGAGGGCGCGCTCGGCACCGCATTTGGCGGCATTTTCTCCGGCGCCTTCGGTGGCGGCGCGGCGCCTGCAGCCCTGCCGATCCCGTTTGCACAGGGCGGCGTCATCGCCTCGCCGGTGACTTTCCCGCTCGGGCGCGGTCGCATCGGCATCGCGGGCGAGCGTGGTGCCGAAGCGATCATGCCGCTGGCACGTGGACCCGACGGACGCCTCGGAGTGGCAGCAGGCGGGGGAGGCCGTGGGGTCAGCGTTACCTTCAACATCTCGACACCCGACGTCGCCGGCTTCCGCCGCTCGCAGAGCCAGATCGGCGCCATGCTCTCGCGCACGATCGGCGCTGGCGAGCGCAACCTCTGAGGCATCCCATGTCCTTCCACGAAGTACGCTTCCCGACCGCGATCTCGCGCGGCGCCACTGGGGGACCCGAGCGCCGCACTGAAATCGTCGTGCTGGGCTCCGGTCACGAGGAGCGCAATAGCCGTTGGGCGGATTCGCGCCGCAGCTACAATGCCGGCTATGGCCTGCGCTCGCTCGACGACCTCCATGCCGTGATCGCCTTCTTCGAGGAGCGCCGCGGCCGCCTGCATGGGTTCCGTTTCAAGGACCACTCGGACTTCTCCTCGGCGGCGGCGCCATCCATCTCCGTATCGGCGAGCGACCAGCCGATCGGCACCGGCGACGGCACGACAACGACCTTTCAGTTGAGGAAGCGCTACGGCTCGGGTTTTGCGCCCTATCAGCGCGATGTGGTCAAACCCGTTGCCGGCACGGTCCGGGTTGCGGTTGCCGGTGCCGAGCAGATCGAGGGCTCGCAGCTCGCGGTCGATGCCACGACGGGACGCATCACGTTCCTGCCCGGCCACGTCCCGGTGGTGGGTGCCGCCGTCACCGCCGGGTTCGAGTTCGATGTCCCGGTCCGCTTCGATAGCGATCGCCTCGAGATCAATGTCGAAAGCTTTCGGCACGGCTCGATCCCGAGCATTGGCTTGGTGGAGGTGCGGCTATGAGGACGTTTCCGGCCTCCCTTCAGGCGCACCTCGATACGGGCGCGACCACTCTCTGCTGGTGCTGGCGCATCACCCGCGCCGACGGGGTGCGGCTCGGCTTTACCGATCACGATCGCGACCTTGCCTTCGACGCCACGCTGTTCGAGGCGGCCTCGGGTTTCACCGCGAGCGAGGCGCGCGAGGCGGTCGGCCTGGGCGTCGACAACCAGGAGGTCGAAGGGGCGCTCTCTTCCGAGCGGCTCTCGGCCGAAGATCTGGAAGCGGGCCGCTACGACAACGCCGAGATCGAGGTATTCCGTGTCGACTGGAACGCCCCAGAGAGCCGCGCGCTGCTCCACGCCGGGACGCTGGGCGAGGTTCGCCGTGGCCCGGTTTCATTCGCTGCCGAGATTCGCGGGCTTGCCCATCTGCTGCAGCAGGACCAGGGGCGGACCTATCAGTATGCCTGCGACGCCGATCTCGGCGATCATCGCTGCAAGATCGATCTCGACCAGGCCACTCTGAAGGCCAGCGCAACGGTCGCCGCTGGCGCGACCGAGCGGCGGTTCACGGCATCGGGGCTTGGCGCCTTTGCAACCGATTGGTTCACCCGCGGGCGCATCCACTGGTCGTCGGGCGGGAATACCGGCCTCGAGTCGGAGGTGAAGCTCCACATCGTCGCGGGCGGCCTCGTCTCGATCGAGCTGTGGCTGCGCCCGAGCCGGCCGATCGCGCCGGGCGATACCTTCACCATCACCGCCGGCTGCGACAAGCACCTCGTCACCTGTCGCCAGAAATTCGGCAACGTCGTCAACTACCGCGGCTTTCCGAGCATGCCCGGCAACGACTTCATCAGCACCTATCCCAATCGCGGCGACAGCAATGACGGCAGCCCGATCGGCTGATGCAGCGCCCCTCGCGTAGGCTGGTGCTGAGCCCGGCGTGGGCCTGGACCCATGCCAGCCGAAGCCCAGCTTGCCTCATGGAGCGCCGCGCGAGGCAACCGCGCTCGTACGTGTTCCGGCCCAGTGCTGGGCTTCGCTTCGCTCAGCACCAGCCTACGCAAACTGGATCGAGATACCGATGTCCCTCATCACCCGCGCCCGCATCGTCGCGATCGCACGCGACTGGCTCGGCACGCCCTATCACCATGGCGCCAGTCTGCGTGGCGCGGGCACCGACTGCCTTGGCCTCGTGCGCGGCATCTGGCGCGAGCTGCATGGATCCGAGCCCGAGCCGGTCGAGCCCTATTCGGGCGATTGGGCGGAGGCGACCGGCGAGGAGCGAATGCTGCTGGTTGCCCGTCGCCATCTGGTCGAGCGCAAGGCGAGTGAAGCCCAGCCCGGCGACGTGCTCGTGTTCCGGCTACGGGCGGGCGTCGTCGCCAAGCATACTGGTATTCTCGCCCCGGCGGGCCGCATGATTCACGCCCAGGAGAGCGTGCCCGTTGCCGAGGTCGCGCTCGGCTCCTGGTGGCGGCGTCGCATCGCCGGCGCCTTCGCGTTCCCCGGCGTCAGCGACTGAGGTCCAACCATGGCAACTCTCGCCCTTTCCGCGGCTGGCGCCGCCATCGGCAGCGCGGTGCTGCCGAGCGTCGGCGTGCTCGGCGCCACGATTTCGGGCGCCGCGATCGGTCAGGCTGCCGGCGCGCTCGCCGGCTCGTTCATCGATCAGGCCCTGTTCGGCGCGTCGGGCCAGTCGCGCGTGGTCGAGGGGCCGCGCCTCAGCGATCTGCAGCTCATGACCTCCTCGGAGGGTGCGGCCATCCCACGCGTCTATGGCCGCGCGCGCCTGTCGGGGCAGGTGATCTGGGCAACGCGCTTCGAGGAGGAGGCTGTCCGCATCCGCGAGAGCCAGGCTTCCCAGAGCGGGGGCAAGGGGCTCGGTGGGGCGACGGGGTCGGCCGCAACCGATGGCGAGATTACGCGGATCGAGTACCGCTACTACGCCAACTTCGCGGTCGGGCTGTGCGAAGGCCCCGTTACGCGCATCGGCCGGGTCTGGGCCGACGGCAAGCCGATCAACCTCTCGCGCTTCACTTGGCGTCTGCACAAGGGCGACGACACCCAGGAGCCCGACAGCCTGATCGAAGCCAAGCTCGGCGCCGGGCTCGCACCTGCCTATCGCGGGCTTGCCTACATCGTGTTCGAGCGGATGCCGCTCGCCCGCTTCGGCAATCGTCTGCCGCAGCTCTCCTTCGAGATCTTCCGAGCCGTGGACGGGTTCGAGAAGCTGATCCGCGCGGTCACGCTGATCCCGGGTGCCGGCGAGTTCGCCTATGAGCCTGACGAGATTACGCGCGACGTTTCGCCCGGCGTCACCGCGCCCGAGAACACCCACAGCTTCGAGGGCGGCAGCGACTGGAACGCGGCGATCGGAGACCTGGAGGCTTCGCTGCCCAATGTCGAGCGGGTCTCGCTGATCGTCAGCTGGTTCGGCACCGATCTGCGCGCGGCGCATTGCGAGCTGAGGCCTTGCGTCGAATCCGCCGACAAGGTGACCGTGCCCGACGCCTGGTCGGTCGCAGGCGTCGCGCGCGCCGCCGCTCGGGTCGTCTCGACCAGCCAGGGCCGGCCCGCCTATGGCGGCACGCCGTCGGACTCTTCCGTCGTCGCCGCGATCGTGGATCTGAAGGCGCGCGGGCTTGCCGTCACCTTCACCCCCTTCGTGCTGATGGACATCCCCGCCGGCAACGCGCTGCCCGACCCCTATGGCGGCTCGGCCCAAGGCTCCTATCCCTGGCGTGGCCGCGTCACCATCGATCCGGCGCCGGGTCGCCCCGGGAGCCCGGACAAGACCGTGGCGGCTGCGGCCCAGCTCGCCAGCCTCATCGGCACGGCCGCGGTTTCCGACTTTGGCGTCACGGGCGCAAGCGTCGTCTACTCGGGCCCGGCCGAATGGTCCTATCGCCGGCTCGTGCTGCACTACGCCCATCTCTGCGTGGCGGCCGGCGGGGTCGATACGTTCGTGATCGGCTCGGAGCTGCGCGGGCTGACGACCGTTCGCTCGGGCTCGTCGGCCTATCCCTTCGTTGCGGCGCTGGTCCAGCTCGCCGCCGATGTGAAGGCAGTGCTCGGGGCCGCCACCAAGGTCACCTACGCCGCCGACTGGAGCGAGTACTTCGGCCACCAGCCGGCCGACGGCTCGGGCGATGTCTACTTCCATCTCGACCCGCTCTGGGCCTCGTCCGCGATCGATGCGATCGGCATCGACGCCTATTTCCCGCTCGCCGACTGGCGCGACGGCCAATCCCATCTCGACCGCTCAGCCGGCATCCAGTCGCCGCACGACCTCAACTATCTGCGCGGGAGCATCTTCGCGGGCGAAGGCTACGATTGGTACTACGCCAGCGAAGCCGACCGAACCTCGCAGATCCGCACGCCGATCACCGACGGCTCCGGCAAGCCCTGGGTGTTCCGCTTCAAGGATTTCCGCTCGTGGTGGCAGAACGCGCATTTCGATCGACCGGGCGGCGTGGAGAGCGCAGTCCCGACGGCCTGGGTGCCCCGCTCGAAGCCGGTCTGGCTGACCGAGCTCGGTTGCCCCGCTGTCGACAAGGGAGCCAACCAGCCCAACGTCTTCGTCGATGCCAAGAGCATCGAGTCCTCGCTGCCCCATTTCTCGCGCGGCATCCGTGACGACCTGATGCAGCGCCGCTATCTCGAGGCGGTCCACCGGTTCTTCGATCCAGACGACGAGGATTTCGACGCCGCCGCCAACCCCGTCTCGCCGCTCTATGGCGGACGCATGGTCCCGCCCGAGCGCATCACCGTCTACACCTGGGATGCGCGCCCCTATCCCGCGTTTCCGCTCTCGACCGACGTCTGGGCGGACGGCGTCAACTGGCATCGCGGGCATTGGCTGAACGGCCGGCTCGCCGGTGGCGCGCTGCCCGCCGTGGTCGCCGCGATCCTCGACGATCACGGCTTCTCGCGCTACACGGTTGCCGGTCTCAGCGGCTCGCTCGATGGCTACGTGATCGATCGGGTGATGTCCGCGCGCGCCGCGCTGCAACCCCTCGAGCTCGCCTTCTTCTGCGATAGCCATGAGAGCGGCGGCATCATCTCGTTCTCGCATCGAGGCCGCCGCGGCAGCGTGGCGACGCTCTCGCCCGATGGGCTGGTCGAGACCGATCCTGCCGAGCCGCTCTATCGGTTGACGCGCGGGCAGGAAAGCGAGTTGCCGCAGAGCGCCAAGCTCACCTTCATCGATGGCGATCAGGCCTATCGCCAGGCAGCAGCCGAGGCGCGCCGCACCTCCTCGGGCAGCCAGCGGGTTTCCGTTGCCGATCTGCCGATGGTGATGGGTGGCGCGCAGGCCGCGGGCATTGCGGAGGCCATGCTGCAGGACGCCTGGGCCGCCCGGACGCGCGCGTCCTTTGCGCTGCCGCCGAGCCTGCTTGCGCTCGAGCCGACGGACATGATCTCGCTCGTGTTGGGCGAGCGCGAGGCGATTTTCCGCGTCACGGCCCTCAACCGGCGTGAGCTGATCGAGGTCGAGGCGCTGTCGATCGAGCCCGACGTGTTCGAGCCCTCGCCAATCCAGCTCAAAGGCTCGAGCGTTGCCACGCCTGACATCTACGGCCCGGCGCTCGCGCTCTTCCTCGACCTGCCGCTGCTCGGCAGTGGCGATGCCGGGCATGTCGGCCACGTGGCGGCTTACGCGTCGCCCTGGCCGGGGGCGATCGCCTTTCACCGATCGGTGGAAAGCTCAGGGTTTACCCTGAAGGCGCTGGCGACGACCCAGGCGACGCTCGGCACGACCGCCACCAGCCTCTCTGCCGGTCCGACCAGCCGGATCGACCGCGCCAACCGGCCGATCGTCCACCTCGACAACGGCGCCCTGCAGTCGGTCTCCGAGCTGCAGCTGCTCGGCGGGGCCAACCTCGCCGCAATCGAGAATGCGGACGGCGGTTGGGAAATCTTCCAGTTCCGCCTGGCGACGCTCGTTGCGCCGGCAACCTATCAGCTCGCCGAGTTGCTGCGTGGTCAGGCGGGCAGCGAGGCCGAGATGCGAAACTCCGTTGCCGCGGGCGCCCGCGTCGTGATCCTCGATGCAGCACTCGCCCCGGTCGTGATGGACCGCGACGAGCTCGGCCTTGCCTATAGCTGGGCCTATGGTCCGGCACTCCATGCGATCGGCCATCGATCCTATCGGTCGCAGGTTTTCGCCTTCCGCGGCGCCGGGCTGAAGCCGCTGAGCCCCGTCCACATTCGAGGCCGTCGTGCGGCGAGCGGCGATCTCAGCCTCTCCTGGGTCCGGCGAACCCGGATCGGCGGTGACAGCTGGGAGACGGTCGATGTGCCGCTCGGCGAGGAGGCAGAGGCATATGAGGTCGACATCCTCGCTGGTGTGACCCTCAAGCGCACGCTCGCAGCCGCTACTGCCTCGACGGTCTACTCAGCGGCTCTCCAGGTCGCCGACTTCGGCTCCCTCCAACCCAGCATCCTCGTCAGAGTTCACCAGCTGAGCCCCGTCCACGGACGCGGCACGGCACGATCCGCAACGGTCTGATCCCCATGTCCACGAGCCCCAATCTCGGCCTGCCTTATCTCGAGGCAGCCCAAGCCCAGAAGCACGTCACCCACAACGAGGCAATCCGAACGCTCGACGCGCTCGTCCACCTCGCCGTCGCCGACCGCGACCTCGCGATACCGCCAGTCTCACCGGCGGAAGGCGTCCGCTATCTGGTCGCGAGCGGGGCGACTGGCGCCTGGGCCGGTCAAGCAACCAAGATTGCCGCCTGGCAGGATGGCGCCTGGGCCTTCAATGCGCCGATCGAAGGTTGGGTCGCCTGGATCGCCGATGAGGACGTGCTGGTGGGCTACAACGGCACCACCTGGGGTCCAATCATCAGCGGCACCGGCCCGTTGCAGAATGTGCCGCTGCTCGGCGTCAACACCACCGCCGATGCGACCAACAAGCTCGCAGTCGCCAGTGCTGCTACGCTGCTCAATCATGCTGGCGCCGGGCATCAATTGAAAATCAACAAGGCTGGCTCGGCGGATACCGGCTCGCTTCTCTACCAAACGGCCTTTTCGGGCCGCGCGGAGATGGGCCTTGCTGGCGACGATGATCTCAGGATCAAAGTAAGCGCCGATGGCACCACCTGGTTCGAAGCGCTCGTTGTCGCCCGCGCGACCGGCGTCGTGACGCTGCCCAACTCGCCAGCAGCCGGTAGTCCCATTCCCAATGTCATCGTCGAGGATCAGAAGGCGACCGGCACCGCGAGCGGCGCCTTTACCACTGGCGCCTGGCAGACCCGGGTACTGAATACCCTCGTGCGCAATGCAGACTCGATCGCCTCGCTCGCAGCAAACGCGGTGACACTGCCGGCCGGCACCTACTACCTGCGTTGGTCTTGTCCCGCCTACATCGTCAACCAGCATCAAACCCGGCTCTACAACGTTACCGCCGCCGCAGTGGTTGCTCTCGGCCAGGGTGCCTACGCAAGCTCGGCCAATGCGGACGCCAGCATCAGCATCGGCAGTGCGGTCGTGACAATCGCCGCGCCGGCGGCCTTTCGCGTCGAGCACCGTTGCGCGACGACACGCGCGACCAATGGTTTCGGCGTCGCAGGCGGCTTCGATACGGAGATCTACGGCCGCCTCGAGATCTGGAAGGCCTGACGCCGTGCAGCAGGCATACCTTCGTGGAGAAAAGGAGATACGGATGGAACGCCAAGCGAAGTGGTGGGGCGAATCGATCACCATCTGGGGCGCGATCCTGACTGCGGCGACGGCCGTGCTGCCGGCGGCCGGTCCGTTGATCGGCGTCGACATCTCGGGCGGCCTCGCCGGACAGCTCGGGCGCGAGCTGACGAGTCTCGTGCAGACGGCGTGTGGCCTCGCCGGAACGGTCATGACCGTCTACGGGCGCGTCCGTGCGATCCATCCATTGGTGCGGCGACCGATGACATTCATCGTGTGAAGCGACTTGTGTTAAGGCTTGGGCGAGCAGAACCGGTCGGAGCCCCGCCTGCCAGGGCATCGACCGCATTCATCGCTGGTTCAGTTGCCAGCGGCTAGAGCTGGGCTTCGAGCAAGAAACCTGCGGGCTGTGCTGTGCTGAAGTCGATCGGATCAATGCTGGTGGTCTTTGCTGCAGCGGCAGGCGTTGCGGTCAGCCCGGTCCATGCCGCCGATGGTGCGTGCTTCAAGGACTGGTCCGACGCCGGTCCGGTCGTACGACAGGAAGGATTGACGCCCGCCAAGCAGCTGCCGGAGCTTGCACGCGACCGCGTCGAGGGAGACCTGATCAAGGTCACCCTCTGCGAGGAGGGGGGCCGCTACGTCTATCGTCTCGTTTTCTTCGATGCGAGCGGGCGGGTTACCAATCTGACCGTCGATGCCAAGGACCCGTTTCCCAACTGACGACCCTTCAGGAGCTTGGCAGGACACCTCCCTTGCCAAGCTCTATCAGCACGGCGAGGCCGCCCAGCGTCGAAGCGGTGAGCGACAGCTGAAATCCGTATGCGTCGGCAATGTCGCCGACGATCGCCAGACCGAGCCCCGATCCGGTGCTCGCTGGGTCCAGCCGTTGGCCGCGTCCCAGCATACGCTCGCGTTGCCCATCGGGAATGCCCGGCCCGTCGTCCTCGACGCAAAGGCTTACAGGCGGCCCTGCCTGGGCCGAGATTTTGACCCGGCCCCTTGACCATTTCCGTGCATTGTCGAGCAGATTGCCGAGGAGCTCGGCGAGATCGGCCCGATCGATTTGTACACGAATACCTTCGCCCACCTCGACCGACCATTCGATCGCCGCCCCGCCAGGGAGCTTTCGCATGGTGGCGACGAGCGCCTCGATTTTCTGGCGCAGCCCGAGTGGCTCGAGCGGGCCGCCCCCGACGGCGATCCGGGCCCGCGCCAGCTCCCGCTCCACATGGCGCCGCATGGCCTCGACCTGCTCGCTCAGCTCGTGCGATGCCTCGTGCTGGCCGCGCTGAAACAGCTCCCTGGCCGTGCCCCCCAGCACTGTCAGCGGCGTTTTCAGACCGTGCGCGAGCTCGCCGGCGCGGGTACGGGCCCTCAGGATCGACTGCTCCTGCTCGGCCAGCAGCGCATTCAGCTCGTCTGCCAACGGCGCAACCTCCGGTGGCACGGCCCCGACGAGCCGTTTCTCCTGGCCGGACCGGATCAGCCCGAGCCGTTCGTGCAGCACGCCGAGCGGACTGAGGCCGAGGGTTACCTGCGCCCAGGCTGCCAGCATCAGGAAGATCCAGAGCATCGCCAGATAATAGAACATCTCCTGGCGGAAATCGCCGACGGCAACGTCGATGTCCTTATGGTCGATGGCGACCGCGATCCGCACTTGCTGGTCGGAGCCGTTGGCAGCCAGCGTCAGAACGCGCTCGAGCACATAGAGCTTGGCATCCGATGGCCCGCTGATCGTGTGCAGGTCGGTCTGCCCGGGCGCGAGGTCGTCGAGAGGCAGAACCAATGTCTCGTCCCAGAGCGAGCGCGATGTGTCGACGACCTTCCCATTGCGCGTCACTTGCCAGTAGAGACCGCTCAGCGGTTGCTCGAATCGAGGATCAAACGGTCCATCGACGATCTCGACACCTTCTGGGCCACTCGTCTCCACGGCTCCCGACAGCTGCCGGGCATGGTTGCTGAGCTCGCTCACGACGCGGCGCTCGACATGACGCTCGAACAAATAGCTGAGGCCCATTCCCGATAGCGACAAGGCGCCGGCGATGGCGAGTGCAGCCACGATCAGCAGCCGCAGCCGAAGCGAGCCCCTGCTCATTCAAGGCCTTCCGGGACGAGATAGCCGAAGCCGCGGCGGGTTTCGATCAGCTCGACCCTGAGCTTCCTGCGTAGCCGGCCGACCAGCACCTCGAGACTGTTACTGTCCCGATCGAGCCCTTCGGCATAGAGGTGCTCGCTCAGCTCCGATTGCGAGACGACCTTGCCGCGATTGTGCAGCAGATAGGAAAGCAGGCGATACTCGAGCGGGGATAGCGCGACGGGAGCGCCATCGACCGTCACCCGCATCTGGCGCGTATCGAGCAGCACCTTGCCGGCGGCGAGCGTCGCGGTCGCCTGCCCGGCGGCGCGCCTGACCAGCGCGCGAATTCGCGCCAACAGCTCCTCCATCTGGAAGGGCTTGGGCAGATAATCGTCAGCGCCCGCATCGATCCCTTCGACCCGCTCGGTCCAGGCACCACGCGCTGTCAGCACCAGGACGGGCGTCTTGATCCCGCTTGCCCGCCAGCGCTTCAACACCGTGATTCCGTCTAGCCGCGGCAGTCCGAGATCAAGCACGATGGCGGCATAGCTCTCGGTATCGCCCTTGAACCAGGCCTCCTCGCCGTCCTGGGCGGATTCGGCGAGATAACCCGCGGCACCCAGCGCTTGCACGACGTCGGCGGCGATCCTTGCCTCGTCCTCGACCACGAGTATCCGCATCAGTTGCCGTCCACGCCGATGATTGACGCAGTTGCCGCATCGACCGAGATCCGCAGCAACCGGCCTTGCCTGTTGATGAGCTTCACGCGATAGACGAGCCTCGCCCCCTTCTTGAGGCTGACGCTCACCACCTCGCCCGGATATCTGCTCTTGACGTTGGCGAGCACCTCGCCGAGTGGGCGCGCATTGCCGCTGTTGCGGGCCTTGCGAGCGCGGCTGTGCTCCTCCTCGCCACCTCGACGCCGACCGTGCCCTTTGCCTTTACCCTTACCAGAGCTGCCGTCGTCATCTCCTCCGCCGTCGTCGCTGCCGCTGTCGCCGTCGTCGCCGCTGTCTTCACCGCCGGAGCTACCACTGCCGCTCCCGCTGTTTCCGCCGCCGCTGCCTGAGCTGCCGCCGCCACCATTCTTCGCCAGAGCACCGATCGAGCCGGGCGCGAGGGCGGCAGCGGCGCAAATGGCCGTTGCCAGTCTCAGCAAGAGCTCCCGCCTGTTCATCGTCGTGCTCACCGCATCGCCTAGCCTAGGATCCGGTCCTCAAACCTATTTGTCCAGTTTCGCATACTACCACGGCCATGCTGAACACTCGCTGACAGGCAGCGCTTGGCGAATTCCCCCAACTGGCATGCTCGCGGCGGCTAAATCCCGCGCCGCGGGCGGGCTTCGCGATAGATGATGAAGAGCCCTGCCGCCAGGATCAGCAGCATGCCGAGGAATGCCGTGGCATCGGGCAGCTCGCTCCACAGCAGATAGCCCCAGAATGTCCCCCACAGCAGGCTGGTGTACTCGAACGGCGTAACCACGTTGGGCTGTGCCACCCGATAGGCCTGGGTTAGGCAATAGAATCCAACGAACGCGATCACGCCGGTTGCCGCCATCAATGCCAGATCCTGCCCGGGCGGCCAGATCCAGGGCCGGAACATGAAACCATGGCTCGGGTGGCTCGAGCTGGCGAACCTGCCGTCTCCGATCGCCAGACCAAGTGCTCCGCTGATGGCGGCATAGACGCCCATGGCATAGAAGTTCATCACGGCGCTCGAGACCTCCGGCCCGATCCGCCGGGCGATGATCTGCATCAGCCCGTAGCAGCAGGCCGACGCGAGCGGCAGCAACACCGCGGGCTCGAACACGGAGGCTCCGGGCCGCAGCAGAACAAGCACCCCGGCAAAGCCGATGATCACCGCCGCGAACCGTCGTGGTCCGACCTTCTCCCCCAGCAATGGCCAAGATAGAGCCGTGATGACGAGGGGTGCCGCCGACGCAATCGCAACCGTCTCCGCGAAAGGCAGCGCCACCAGTGCCAGATAGTAGCAGCAATAGGCGAGGAACATCAGGACCGACCGGGCGAGGATCAGCCCGATCCGGTGTGGCCGCAGGGTGGCGAGGCCGCTTTCGAGGAATGCGAGTGCGCCAAACAACGGCCAAGCCACGAGACTGCGCAGGAACACCATCTGGTGGACGGTGTAACCGGGCCCGATTCCCTTGAACACCAGATCCTGTAGCGAGAACACGGCGATCCCGGCCGTGAGAATGGCCATGCCGAGCAAGTTTCGATCGGCAGGCTGGCGAGGGCTGGCGGGAGTCGGGCTTGTCATGGGTTCGCCGAGCCGAGCGGAGCGTCATCCTGCACGCGACCGCTCGGCCAGCGCGGACTTCGGACGAGCTGGCCGGCGTGTCAGCGCGGCGCCAGGATCATGACGACTTGCCGACCCTCGAAGCGCGGTTCCGATTCGACTTTGGCGAGACCTTCGAAATCGGTCCGGACCCGCTTCAACAGCTCGAAGCCGATCTCCTGGTGCGCCATCTCGCGACCACGGAAGCGCAAGGTGACCTTGACCTTGTCGCCCTCCTCGAAGAAGCGCTTCATGCTGCGCACCTTCACATCGTAGTCGTGGTCGTCGATGTTGGGGCGCATCTTGATCTCTTTGACCTCGACGATCTTCTGCTTCTTGCGCGCCTCGGCGGCCTTTTTCTGGGCCTGGTATTTGAACTTGCCGTAGTCGAGGATCTTGCAGACCGGGGGAGCCGCGTTGGGCGAGATCTCCACTAGGTCGAGGCCTGCGGCCACAGCGCGTCCGAGCGCGTCGTCGCGCTCCACCACGCCCAGATTGTCGCCGTTCTGGTCGATCAGCTGGACCTCGCGCACCCGGATGGCACTGTTGATGCGAGGGCCGTCCTGCTCACGCTCGAGCGTGGCTTTCATTGGTCTACGGGGGATGTGTCCTTCTCCTGTGCCAGGCCCGCCAACGTCCCCGCGATGCACCGCGCCAGCACCCTGGAGGAAATTCTCCCGGTGCCATCGTGGGATTGCGGAGCGCGCCCCGTGTTGCGAGGGCACGTGCCGACGAGCGGTTTGCGATATCGAAATTGCACCACGCGGCGGCCAACTCCGGTAACCCGGGCTCGACCGCTGCGTTCACATGACGCACAACGCGGCTAGATTCGATAAGAAGTGGCGCGAAGTCAAGCCGGCTCGTCGCTTGTTGGTCATTTGCCTTGCGGAGGGCCGTCGCACCTCATGGCCATCGGATTAATCTCGACCGCTTCCGGATGTGGAATGCACGCCCGCCAAGTGGCAAGGTAGGTCGACACGCCGTGCCATGCGGGGCGGTGCGATTGACGAGGCTGGACACGCCGATGGCGAGCAAACCCGAGAAGCCTGAGAAGAAGGCGCCCGCCCGGCCGCGGCGGACCAAGGCGGATACGCAATCAGCATTCGAGAGTCTTGCCGCCGAGGTCGCCGAGCGTGAGAGCGTCGATGCCAAGACCTCCGCCAGCATCCGCGCCAACGAGTTGGACGTACGCGCCGAGGTCGAGGGCGTCGGTGTCGAGGACGTGGTCGCACGCATCTCGGGCCTCGGGCTCGACGTCTCACGCGCCCTCGCAGATCTCGCCGAGAAGCTGACGGCCGAGGTGCGCCTGCTCGCGACGCTGCGCGAGGCGGTCGCGATCGAGCGGCGCGAGCTCGAGCGGCTGCACCAGATCGACGTTGCCGCGGCCTCGATCGACCAGCTCGTCGAGGAGCATGGCGAGAAAAAAGCGGAGCTCGAGCACGAGATCGAGGGCGCACGCACGGCCTGGGAGAGCGACACCGCCCGCCTCGAGCGCGAGCGGCGCGAGCAGGAGGATGCCCTCAAGAAGCAGCGCCAGCGCGAGATCGAGGACTACGAGTACAGGAAGACGCTGGAGCGCAAGAAGGCGCAGGATAAGTACGAGGAGGAGAGCCGGCTCACCGAGCGCAGGAATGCCGAGCGCCAGGAGAGCCTGGAAAAGGATTGGCTGCGGCGCGAGGCGACCTTAAAGGAGCGCGAGGAGCACGTCGCGCGGCTGCAGGGGGAGGTGGCTGATTTCCCTGCCCGGCTCGCCCGCGAGACCGAGGTCGCCAGCGCCGAGGCGCGGCGCCAGGTCGAAGCCCAGCTCGAGCGTCAGATCCTGCTGCTGAAGAAGGACGCCGAGGCCGAAGCCCGTGTCTCGGAGTTGCGCATCAAGGCACTCGACCAATCGATCGCCGCAGGCAGCATCCAGATCGCGGCGCTCGAGCGCCAGCTCAGCGAGGCCAAGCAACAGGTGCAGGACATCGCGGTGCGCGCGATCGAGGGCGCTTCGGGTGCCCGGGCGCTCACCCACATCAACCAGATCGCGATGGAGCAGGCCAAGAACCGGCCGCAGGGCTGAGGGGCAGGCCGGCGGAGGTCGCAATGCCGTGCACCGGGCTGATCCGCATGATAGGATGCTTCGAGAAGGAGATCCCATGCAAGACGTCACGCTCACCCACGCCAAGGAGCACCTGGAAGAGTTGATCGAGCGCGCTTCGCGGGGCGAGGAGGTACGCATTGCTGCGCCCGCGATTGGCACGGTGAGACTGCAGGTTGTTCCGGAGGAGGTTTCGACGGCGCCGACGCGGTCGCGCGTCCCGGGTCGGCTCATAGGAAAAATCCCGCCACCTCCCGATGATTTCTTCGATCCACTCTCCGAAGAAGAGTTGAAGCTCTGGTACGGCGACGATCCGTGAGATTGCTCCTCGACACTCATACTCTGGCGTGGTGATTCACGGCTCCTGAGAGACTGTCGGCGAATGCCCGCCAGTCGATCGCCGACCCGAGCTCGACCGTCCATCTCAGCATCGCCTCGGCCTGGGAGATGGCGATCAAGGTGGGCCTGGGCAAATGGCCTGAGGCCCAGCAGATGCTCACTGATCTTGAAGCGTTGATCGCGGTCGAGCGCTTCGTGTTTATCCCGCTCGTCTTGGCCCATGTCCGCGCCGCTGGCTTGATGCAATCACCTCATCGCGACCCGTTCGACCGGCTGCTCGCCGCGCAGGCGATGATCGAAGGCCTGACGCTGGTGACGGCGGACGCGAGGCTCGCGAGCCTGGGGGCGCCGGTCGCTTGGTGAGCGGTGGGGCAGGCGTGTCACACGCCCACGGCATGGCTCCTTGTCGACGCGTCGATCGGTGCGCCCCGACCCGTCCGACATCCGCTCTCACGCCAACGTGAACCGGCGATCTCATCCGCTTTCGTCGGGCGCTCGTTCTTCTCCTCGACCGCACCGGCGCGCCAACCCCCACGACGAAATCGCCGAGCGCGGCCTCTGCCACATTGGCTCGACGACCGTTTCGCGACCCACCGCGAGGCATGCTCGAGCCTTGTCCAATAGATCCCAACGAGGAGAACACTCATGAGCCTGCGCAAAACCATCCTCACCGCCGTGCTCGGCACTGCACTTCTTGCATCCGGCGCGGCGCTTGCCGAAGTCATGGTCGGAGGCGAAAGCATGCTGCCGTCGCGCAACATCGTCGAGAATGCCGTCAACTCCGCCGACCACACGACGCTGGTTGCGGCCGTCAAGGCAGCGGGCCTGGTCGAGACGCTGCAGACCAAGGGGCCATTCACCGTGTTCGCGCCGGTCAATGCGGCCTTCGCGGCGCTTCCCGCCGGCACCGTCGACACGCTGCTGAAGCCCGAGAACAAGGGCGCGCTCGCGGGCGTGCTCACCTATCACGTGGTCGCCGGCAGCTACACGTTCGAGGACCTGAAGAAGGCGATCAAGAAGGGCGGCGGCAAGGCGAGCCTGACGACCGTCGCTGGCGGCAAGCTCGTCGCCATGATGAACGGCTCCCACAACATCGTCGTCAAGGACGAGACGGGTGCCGTGGCCAATGTCGCGATCTACGACGTGATGCAGTCGAACGGCGTCATCCATTCGATCGACAAGGTGCTGCTGCCCAAGGGCTGATGGTTTGAGGTTGCGCCGCGCATGA
>JANNSW010000478.1:0-2568 GCA_031403055.1 Hyphomicrobiaceae bacterium
CCTGCGACAAGCCGACGATCGCTGCAATCAATGGCTGGGCGCTCGGGGGCGGCATGGAGCTCGCGCTCTGCCTGGACATCCGGCTCGCCGCCGACAACGCCAAGCTCGGCCTGCCGGAGATCACGCTCGGCCTCTTTCCCGGCGCCGGGGGCAGCCAGCGCATCATGCGCCAGCTCGCGCCCTGCGTCGCCCGCGAGCTGATGTTCACCGGTCGGCGGATCGATGCCGGCGAGGCCCAGGCGATCGGCCTCGTCAATCGCGTCGTGCCCCAGGCCGATCTGGCCGGCGAGGCGGCTCGCCTCGCTGCCGATATCGCCGAGAAGTCGCCCCTCGTCCTGAAACTCCTGAAGCGGTCGCTGCTGCACGGGCGCGACATGGCCGAGCCGGCTGCGTTGCAATACGAGCAGGCGATGATCGGCCTCGTCCTCGATAGCGAGGATGCCCACGAGGGCTGTCGCGCCTTCATCGAGAAGCGCAAGCCCGTCTTCAAAGGCAGATGATCGCCCAGAGCTGAGAAGAGACTGCCCATGGATTTCACGATCTCGACCGAGCAGGAGATGATCATTGCGACTGCCCGTAAGGTCGGCGAGGCCCATGGGCTCGACTACTGGAAGGCCAAGGACAAGGCGAAGGCCTATCCGGGCGAGATCTGGCAGGCGATCTGCGACGCCGGCCTTGCCGGCATCGCAGTGCCGGAAGTCTATGGCGGCTCGGGTCTCGGCATGGTCGAGATGGCGCTGGTGATCGAGGAGTTGTGCGCGGCTGGAGCGGGTGGCACGCTTGCGCAGATTTTCATGCTGAACCCGATTTTCGGCGGCATGACGCTGTCGCGGCTCGGCAGCGAGGAGCTGAAGCGCGACCTGTTGCCGAAGCTGGTCAGAGGCGAGCGCACGTTCTGCATGGCGCTGACCGAGCCCGATGCTGGCACCAATAGTCTTGCCATCAAGACGTTCGCCAGGCGCGAGGGCAATGGCTGGCGGATCGATGGCCGCAAGATCTGGATCACCGGGGTCGATCGCGCCGACAAGATGCTGATCATCGCCCGGACGATGCGGCTCGAGGACAGCCCGCGCAAGACCCATGGCATCACGCTCTTCCTCGTCGACCGCGATCGCAAGGGCATCGGCTACGTTCCGATCGAGAAGCTCGGCACCAACACGCTCACCTCCTCCTCGGTCTATCTCGACGACGTAGGGGTGGAGGCCGGCGAGCAGATCGGCACGGTCGACGGCGGGTGGAGCGAGTTGCTCGATGTGCTCAACACCGAGCGGATCGTGACGACGGCCGGCCTCGTCGGCACCGGGCGTCTCGCCATCCGCCTCGCGGTCGAGTACGCGAGCGGGCGCAAGGTGTTCGGCGACCGGCCGATCGGCGCCTATCAGGCGCTGCAGTTTCCACTCGCCCAGGCCCATGCCGAGTTGGCGGCGGCACGTCTGATGAACCTGAAAGCGGCCTGGCTGTTCGACATGGGCAAGCCCTATGGCAGCGAGGCCAATGTCGGCAAGCTGATCGCCGCGCAGGCCTCGGCCGCCGCGATCGAGCGCGCCATGCAGACCATGGGCGGCATGGGCTATGCGGTCGACTCCCACCTGGAGCGGCTCTGGCGCGACAACCGCTTGTTCAAGTTCGCGCCGATCTCGGAGGAGATGGTGCTGAACTACATCGCCCAGCAGGATCTGGGCATGCCACGATCCTATTGAGGAGCCTTTGGATGACGAGTTTGCGAGCGCGATTGAACGAGCTCGGCCACGAGCTGCCGACACCTGCGACTAGCGTGGGCCAGTACGCCGGGCATATCATCACCGGCAATCAGTTCTGGTGCGTGCAGGGCCCGGTCGATGGCACCGAGCTCATCTACCAGGGGCGAGTCGGGCGCGACTACGACCTGAAGCAGGCGCAAGCGTGCGCCCGGTTCGTCATGCTGAACATTCTCGCTCAGCTGGAGATCGCGACCGGAGGCGACATGGACCGTATCGTCCAGGCCGTGCGGCTCGGCGGCTACATCTGCACCACCGAGGATTTCACCGAGCACACGCTCGTCATGAATGCGGCATCCGAGCTGCTGCACGAGACGCTCGGCCCACGCGGCAAGCACGCCCGCTTCGTTGCCGGCTGCATCTCGCTCCCCTTCAATCTCGCGCTCGAGATCGAGGCAGTGCTCGAGGTCAGGAGCTGAATGGTCAGCCGGGCGTCAGCAGGCCAATGGCGGCCGCCGTCATCAGCGTCGCAAGCGTGCCCGCGACCAGCGTTCTGCCGCCCAGCTCGACGATCTCGCCGCGCCGCTCCGGCACCATGGCGCTGAGCCCGCCCAGCATGATGCCGAGGCTGCCGAGATTGGCGAAGCCGCAGAGCGCATAGGTCATGATCAGCCGCGAGCGGTCGGTCAGCAGCTCGGGCGCCGTTCCGGCAAGCTGGAGATAGGCGATCAGCTCGTTCAGCACGGTCTTGACGCCGAGCAGCGCGCCAGCCGTCCGGCAATGCTCCCAGGGTATCCCCGTCAGCCAGGCGAGCGGCGCGAAGGCATAGCCGAGCAGCCCCTCGAAGGTGAGCCGCGGGCCGAACGGCGCC
>JANNSW010000479.1:0-5809 GCA_031403055.1 Hyphomicrobiaceae bacterium
GGCCTGTTCGGGCCCTGTGGCTATGGCTTCCCCTCGATCATCGGGGCCAAGATCGGCTGCCCCGGCGTGCCGGTCGTGGGCTTTGCCGGCGACGGCGCCTTCGGCATCTCGATGAGCGAGATGAGCTCGATCGGCCGCAAGGAATGGCCTGCGATCACCATGGTGATCTTCCGCAACTATCAGTGGGGCGCCGAGAAGCGCAACACCACGCTCTGGTACGACAACAATTTCGTCGGCACCGAGCTCGACCCGCATCTGAGCTATGCCAAGGTCGCGGAAGGCTGCGGCCTGAAGGGGGTGACGGTCACCTCGCAGGAGCAATTGACCGCCGCGCTGAAGAAGGCCTGCGACGACCAGAAAACGAAGGTCACCACCTTCATCGAGGTCATCCTCAACCAGGAGCTGGGCGAGCCCTTCCGCCGGGATGCCATGAAGAAGCCGGTCGTCGTCGCCGGCATCGACCGGAAGGACATGCGACCGCAGGTGGTGGAGTAGCCACGAGCTGCCGATCCTCGCCACCACTTTCGTCCTGCCTCGAAGGCGGGCATCCAGCCGGTTGGCCGGCGACACGTCGATTGCCGTCTGGGTTCCCGCCTTCGCGGGAATGAGTGCGGCTCTCAGCGCGCCAGCAGTGTCGCATAGCCCTCCTGCGAGGTGCGGTCGAGCAGCTCGCGATAGCCGCGATAGGAGGCGTGCGCCGGCCCGATCCGCCCGAACTCGGGATGCCCGCGGCCGGCGAGCGGCGCGAGCAGGATCGGCGTTGCGATCGGGCTCAGTTGTGCCCCGCGCCCGGCCTGCAACGTCGTCAGGATGCCGTGCATCTCGCCGCGGATGGTCGGTCGCGCGACGATGATCATCCGGTATTGCCCGTGCCGGTTGGTGACGAGATAGATGTGCCCCGACTGATGCGGCACCGAGACGACGCCCGCTTGGGTGAAAGCGGCATCGAGCCGCTCGGATTCGGTGAAGACGAGGGAGGACGCCACATCGCTCCAGACGATCTCGGTGCGATAGGCGTAGATCGCGCTGGCGTCTCCGAATGACGGCCGGAGTGTCAGATAGGCGCCCTCGATCCAGCCGACGGCCGGCCGGGCATAGGAGCCGAGCGTCTCGGGTGCGATCCCGCCCGCTACGATACCATTGCCGATCGCTGGTAGCGTGGCCGGCTCGCTGCGGCGGCGCAGCGAGAGCCCGAGGGCTTCCTCGATACGCACGATGGTCGCGAGCGTGAACGGCCGCCGTCCGGTCAGCGCCTTCTCCAACGTCGAGAGCGAGATGCGCGCGTCGTCGGCCAGCCGCTGGCGAGTGATGCGGCGGCGCGCGATCTCCTCGCGAACGGTCGCCGCGATGACGCTGCTTTCCGCCTCGGACAGTCTCTGCTCCTGGGTCAGCGACATGATGGCCGATCATCCCTCGTTCCGCACAGACCCGCACATATCCGGACAAGAAGGGCGTCAGCAAGGCCAGCGCGCGCCGACCGGGGCGGCAGGATACGTAAGAATCCCGATGATGATGCTCGATCCCGGGCAGCCTGCGCACCGATGCTGGCGCCGCAATCCCCCGATCGAGAGGTTCCCCATGCCGATCCGAACATCACCCGAAATCGCCCGACGACCCGAGCTGCTGCAAGGCCCCATGCCCTTCCGGCTGATGATGCTCATGCTGCTGGTGCTCGCAGCCCTCACGGCCACCGCGAGAGCTGCCACTCTGGTCTCGCCCGGCGAGATGCGAGCGGGCTCGCTGCTGTTCGCGGTCGATGGCGAGGGCCGCTACGTGGAGGCGCCGCGGCTCGGCACCGACGTCAATGTGGTGGTCAGCGGCCCGGTCGCGCGCACCACACTGACCCAGCGCTTCGCCAATCCCGCCAATGGCTGGGTCGAGGGCGTCTATGTCTTCCCGCTGCCCGACGGCGCCGCGGTCGATGCCCTGAAGATGATCGTCGGCGAGCGGATCATCGTCGGCTCCATCAAGGAGCGCCAGGAGGCCAAGCGGGTCTACGAGGAGGCCAAGGCCGCCGGCAAGAAAGCCGCACTGATGGAGCAGGAGCGGCCCAACATGTTCACGACCTCGCTCGCCAACATCGGGCCGGGCGAAGCCATCGTCATCCAGATCGAGTATCAGGAGAGCGTGCGCCAGTCGGGCGATGAGTTCTCGCTGCGCATACCGCTGGTGGTCGGCCCGCGCTACGTTCCGGCACCGGTGGTGCAGACGGTCGATCTGGGTGCCGGTGGCCTGGGCTGGGGCAAGGTCAGCGATCCGGTGCCCGACCGCGATCGCCTCGCGTCCCCGGTGCTCGACCCGCGCCAGCATGCGCCGATCAATCCCGTCACCATCTCGGTCCGGCTGCAGCCGGGGTTCCCGCTCGGCGACGTGAAGAGCCATCACCATCCAATCAAGACCGAAGAAAGCGCGAATGGCGCCCGGCTGATCACGCTCGCCGACGGCGCTGTCCCAGCCGACCGCGATTTCGAGCTGACCTGGCGGGCACTTGCCGGGCAAACTCCAGCCGTCGGCCTCTTCCGCGAGCATGTCGGCAACGCCGACTATCTGCTCGCCTATGTGACACCGCCGGCAGCCGCGTCCGCGGAGAAGCCGCTGCCGCGCGAGATCGTGCTCGTGATCGACAATTCGGGCTCGATGGGCGGAGATTCGATCAGGCAGGCGCGCGACAGCCTGCGCTGGGCGCTCGGCCGGCTGAAGCCCGAGGATCGCTTCAACGTGGTGCGCTTCGACGATACGTTCGACGTGCTGTTTCCCGATACCCAGCCGGGTGACGCCAGTCATGTTGCGACCGCCGATCGCTTCGTCGCCGGCCTCGAGGCCAATGGGGGCACCGAGATGGTGCCGGCGCTGATCGCGGCGCTGAACGACCCGCGGCCCTCCGACCTGACCCGCGTCCGCCAGGTCATCTTCCTGACCGACGGCGCCATCGGCAATGAGCGCGAGTTGTTCGCGGCGATCAATGCCAACAAGGGCCGCAGCCGCATCTTCATGGTCGGGATCGGCTCGGCGCCCAACACGCATCTGATGACGCAGGCCGCCGAGATCGGCCGCGGCACCTTCACCCACATCGGCGAGACCGGCGAGGTCGAGGCGCGCATGCGCTCGTTGTTCGAGAAGCTGGAGAGCCCTGCGGTGACCAGCCTCGCGATTGATTTGCCGGAGATGACCGCCGACATCACGCCCTCGCCGCTGCCCGATCTCTATCGCGGCGAGCCGCTCGTGATCGCCATCCGGGCGGACAAGCTCGCCGGCTCGATCGAGGTGCGCGGCCTTGCCGGGGAAACGCCCTGGGTCGTACGCTTGCCGGTGGCGGGCGCGGCCGCGGGCTCGGGGATCTCCAAGCTCTGGGCCCGCCGGCGCATCATCGACGAGGAGGTGGCCGGCACCATCGGCAACCGCACGCAGGACGTGGCCGACAAGCGGATCCTCGCGCTGGCGCTCGAGCACCATCTGGTCAGCCGCCTCACCAGCCTGGTTGCCCTCGACCAGACACCCTCGCGCCCGGCAGGCACCCACCTCTCCCGTGCCGAGCTGCCGTTGAACCTGCCGGCCGGCTGGGACTTCGACAAGGTGTTCGGCGAGCAGCGGTCGCCGGTCGATGACCGTGCGGAGGGAACGCCCGGGCTGCAGCATGCCGCCCTGCAGGGCGACGGCCTGATCCCGGCCTCGGCGATCTCGGCCGCGCCGCGGACCGCCGCCAATGCGCTGACCGGCAATCTGGCGGGCAACACCGTCGCCTATCCCGCGACCGCGACCGACGCCGAGCTGCGGCTGCTGATCGGTCTGGTGCTGCTGGCAGCCAGCCTGCTGCTGCTGTTGGCTCGGCGCACCGCAGGAGGGCGGCCGTGAGGCGCTCGAAACATCTCCTCCCCATGGCGGCGCTCGCCGCTGCCATGGGCCTCTGGCTGGTCGTGGGCGCGGGATACATCCACGCCAAGGCCCTGCTCGCCCAGGTGCTGCTGGAGCGGGCGTTTGCCGCGACGCTGGTCGAAGGGCATCCCGTAAAACCCTGGCCATGGGCCGACATGACGCCGGTCGCGCGCCTCGAGGTGCCGCGTTTTGCCGCGCGTGCGATCGTGCTGGGTGGCGCGAGCGGCCAGGCGCTGGCGTTCGGGCCTGCGCATGTGAATGGCTCGGCGCTGCCGGGCGAGCCGGGCACCACCGTCATCGCCGGCCACCGCGACACCCATTTCGCATTCCTCGGCCGGTTGCAGCCCGGCGACGAGATCCGGTTGACCGGAGCCGACGGCCGATCGGACTCCTACCGCGTCACCCGCACCTCGATTGCCGACGTGCGCGATGGTCCCCTCGGGCTCGATGACCAAGCTCGATCCTTGTTGCTGGTCACCTGCTACCCGCTCGACGCGCGTCTATCCGGACCGCTGCGCTACCTCGTGCATGCCGAGGCGGTCGATCCCCCGACCTATCCCATTTCCGTCATCCCGGACAAGTGAGGCCCCGGACTTGATCCCATACGCGCTAAAATAGTGTTTGACTGTCGGATCCATTTTGTGATTCCAGCATGGAATGACAAACGAATCACTTCTGAATCGCGACTGGCAAAGCATCGTCGATCGGCTCGGCGGGGCAGCAGAGCTTGGTGCAAGCGCCAAGAGTACGAAGGCTTTCGTACGGCCACGCGAGATCAAGTCCGCGGTCGATCTGCTGCGCTTTGTTCTGGCCTATTGTCTGGGCGAGGGGGGCTTGAGATCGACGGCGGCATGGGCGGCATCGATTGGACTGGTCGATATCTCAAACGAGGCGCTGCTCTATCGCCTGCGTCAGTGCGGGGATTGGCTGGCGTTGCTGGTCGGGCAGGTTTTGGCGTCGTGTGCGCCGAGATCGGCCAAGGGCCGTCTGATCCGGATTATCGACGGCACGACGGTTCCAAAAGCCGGCAGACAGAGCAAGAAAACCAACAAGCTGTGGCGTATCCACGGCGCTTTCGACCTGCCGGGCGAACGCTTCGGCCATTTCGAGTTGACCGACGAAAAAGGCGGCGAGACGCTCGACCGGATACCCGCCGTCAAGGGTGAGATCCGGATTGCCGATCGCGCCTTTCTGCAGCCCGATCGGATGGCAGCAGTTCTCGATGCCGGTGCCGATCTGGTGGTGCGGGCTGGTTGGCGCAATGCCAGGTGGCTCGATACCAACGGCGAGCTGGTCGATCTCCTCGACGCGTTTCGGACCGGGGTGGCGAGCGGGCTGATCGATCGGCCAATCTGGATCGGGCGCAAGTCCGGTGCGCCTCTGGCCCTGCGTCTCCTCGCCGTCAAGAAACCGCCGCAGGCCGCCGAAGCGTCCCGGCGCAAGGCGCGCCAGGAGGCTCGTAGAGGCGGTCATCAGATCTCGAAGGGAACGCTCGCGGCCGCCGATTGGGTGATCCTGGTCACCTCGCTCGATGCCAAGGCTTTTCCCACGGCTGATGTGCTCGCACTCTATCGCTTGCGATGGAGAATTGAGCTCGGCTTCAAACGCCTCAAAAGCTTGATCGGGTTGCGGGGACCGCCAGGCAAGGACGAACGATCCGCCAGGCCGTATATCCTGGCACATCTGTTGGTGATCTTGCTGCTCGAGCCCCTCATTGATGAGCTCGAGGACTCTCCCCGCTCGGCACAAGCCGCCTGACCCGGCCCGGCGCTTGGCGTCTCCTGCGCCAACTCGTCGCCACGCTGCTCCAAGCCATCATCCCGCAGCCGACGCTGGCCTGCCTCAGGCAATGCCATGCCGCGCTTCAACGCCATCTCCACGAGCCGCCACGACGACGCGACTACCAGAAAATGGCCTGGTTATTTTAGCGCGTATG
>JANNSW010000480.1:0-3050 GCA_031403055.1 Hyphomicrobiaceae bacterium
GCCACTGCCATCACGCCAAACTAGCGCCGGCCAGCGTGTTGATCAGGATCCACAAGAGTCTCTTACGGGTCAACCTCGACCGTCCTCGCCTGTCGTCGACTGCCGGCTATCCTACTCACTAGCTGCCGCACCGCAAGCTCCGGCTCGTATGATCGGGGATCGACGCGACTGGCCCAGTCCCACTTCGTTCTCTTGGTCCGCATCCAAGGGGAGCGGAAGTTCCCTGTCAAGGCACCGGGAGAGATGTCGATGGCAGAGACGGCTCACTCGCGTCGCCGAGCTCCCCTTTCACGGCAGCTTCAGCCAAAGACCGTCAAGTCGTGATCCGTTGGCAGGGCATTGACATCTCGTGAGTGTTCAGACGCATTCAATTGATACCCGTCTTGCCGGACGCCGCGCTCGGGCCTGGGGCACGCCTGCGGCATGACCGGCCGGGGAGACGGGTACCCTTTCGTTAGCGCTCGACCTTGATGCCCGCCCGGTCGCGGTCCCAGGTGGCATGCGTCAGGCCACGCTCGCGCAGCATGTATTTCTGGATCTTGCCGGTCTGGGTCTTCGGCATCGCATCGATGATCTCGACATAGCGCGGCAGCATGAAACGGGCCATGCGGGGGATCAGGAACTCGATCAGGGCCGCTGGCTCCAGGCGTTGGCCGGGCTTCAGCGCGAGGACTGCCATCACCTCCTGCTCACCGTCGGGCGAGGCGATCGGCACCACGGCGCATTCGAGCACGGCCTCGTGGGCCAGGATCTCGGCCTCGACCTCCATCGAGGAGATGTTCTCGCCGCGCCGGCGGATCGCATCCTTGACGCGATCGACGAAGAACAGATTGCCCGCCTCGTCGCGCTTCAAGACGTCGCCCGAATGCACCCACTGGTTCATCAGCGCCTTGGCCGTCGCCTCCGGATTGCGCCAGTAGCCGACCATCAGCGTCCAGGGCTCGCGCGTGCGCACCAGCGCTTCGCCCGGCACGCCGGCCGGCACCTCCTCGTCGTTCGCATCGACGATCCTGACCTCGTAGCGGTCGCTCGCGACCCGCCCGCAAGTCCGGTTGTCGGCAAGCTCGAACGAGGACCGGGTGGGCACGTTGATCTCGGTCGAGCCCCAGGTGGTCGAGACCTGCACACCGAACCGCCGCTTGAAGGCTTCGACCTCGGGCAGGAGCGGCACGATCAGCATCCGCTGCATGGGCGTCTCGATGTCGGCTGCGGTCGCGGGCTGACGCCAGAGCCAGCTCGCCATCGCACCCAAGAGGAAGGTGCAGGTCCCGCCATGCTCGCGCACGTTCTGCCAGAAGGACGACAGCGAGAAGGCCCCCGGAACCACTACCGTGCAGCCCGCGATCAGGCTCGCATAGACCGCCGCCCACTGCCCCGCGATGTGGAACAGCGGCAGCGGGTTGTAGTAGACGTCACTCTCGTTCAACTCGAGCAGCTCGACGCAGCTGAGGGCATACTCGTAGCAATGGGCGTGGGCGATCATCACGCCCTTGGAGGGACCGGTCGTGCCGGACGTGTACATGACCGCGGTCAAATCGCAGTGCCGCGGGTCGTGCCAATCGGCGCGATCGGGCTCGGTGCGGCAGCTCTCCAATTCCTCGACGAAGAGCCGCTCGGGCACTCCCGCCGGCCGGCCCGTGCCATCGCGACCGGCGAGGATCAGGCGGTTCAGCTCGGGCAGCCCGTCGATGAGTGGAAGCAGCCGATCGAGGTAGCCCCGGTCGACCACCATCACCTTGGCCGCGGAATCCGCGAGCACGTGCCGCAAACCATTGCCGCGCAACTGCGTGTTGACTGGCACCTCGAGCGCGCCGAGCTTGGCAAGCGCCAGCCAGCAGGCGATGATGTCGATGCCATCGGGCAGCAGTAGCAGCACGGTGTCGCCGGCCACGACGCCGCGCTGCGCCAACCCCGTAGCAAGGCGGTCCGACATGGTGTCCATCTCGGCAAAGCTGTAGGTCATGCCACCGGTGCGGATCCAGGATCGCTCGCCCAGGCGCCGGGCGCGGCTCCTCATCACACGAGCGACGGTGCGCTCCTGACGCTGGTCGAGCATCAATGCCTCGCCTTCCTGTTTGCAGCAGACATCGGGAGGTTAGGCGGCAGTCGTCGCTGGGAACAAGTGGTGGCTCGGCAGGGCAGAATTGCAGTCCACCTCAGGTCGGATCGCCCTCGACCGCCTGCTCGAGGGCTTCCAGATTGGCGCGCGCGCCCGGGCTCAAGGGATAGATCTCGATCACTTTGCGGTAGGCGGAGATGGCGCCCTTCTTGTCACCCTTGCCGATACGGATGAGGCCGACACCGGCGAGGGCCCCGAAGTGCCGCGGCTCCAGCGCCAGCACCTTGCCGCAGTCCTCCAGCGACCGGTCGAGCTGACCGATCATGTAGAGAACGGTCGCGCGCTTGTTCCAGCCCTCGGCAAATCGCGGCGCCTTGCTGACGACGACATCCAGCATGGCGAGGGCGACCTGCAGTTGGTTTGCCTGCATGGCAGCGATCGCCTCACGGGTCAGCCGATCGACCGAGTCGTCACCCGAATGCAGCCAGGCATCCCAGATCCTCAGCTCGATCTGGCGTGCGGCAGTGGGATCGGTTGCGGCCTTGAGATCCAGGAAAAGCTGCTGGAGCGCCGCGGCCTGGGCGACATCGGGAGCGCCCGGCTCCTCCGCCCTCGCCGGCAGCACCCAGACTGCGAGCAGAGCCAAAAGCAGACCAGCACCGGCCAGCCGCCTGAAGGTGGGAGCAATGTGAGCCGTTCTCATCGCTGGAGACTACGCCACGCCTCTGGATCCGTCAAAGCAGGACGACGATCACCAGCAATTCTCAATGTGACGGCTACGGCGGTGGCGATGGCAGAAAGTTGTTCTGAAGCGAGGATAGCTGGCGGCTGACGGGCGGCGTCAGCCGCCGAGCACAGCGGGTGGTGGTTTGCCTGCGGTCAGGGTCTCGACGAGCAGGGACCAGCTCGGGAACACCAGATACGTGGTGATGACGCGCAATTCCTCGAAGAAGCGCTTGCGGGTGCCGACGGCTGCCCGTGCCGCTTTCCA
>JANNSW010000481.1:0-8114 GCA_031403055.1 Hyphomicrobiaceae bacterium
TCGAACGCCCGCTCGACCGCCCGAGCCGAGGGCGCGATCAACAGCCGCCCGGCCGAGCGCTTCGCGTCGAGGCCCGAGAACTCCGGCAAGCCATCGAGCGCGATGTTGAGCTTGGCGGCCGCGCCCTTCATCCGGATCGACTGCAGACGGCGGACGTGATCCGTCTCCAGGTACCGCGCGCCAACCAGATCGATCAGGGTCGAGCGCGGATTGGCAGCCGAGACGATCGTGTCCGAGCGGATTTCCTCGCCTGACGTGAGCCGGACGCCCTTGGCACGCAAGCCCTCGATCAGGATGCGCGCGACCGGCGCCGACGTGCGGATCTCGACCGTGGCCGCGCGAGCCGCACTTTCGAGCGCCATGATGACGCCGCCCATCCCGCCCTTGGGTGGCAGCACACGCTCGGCCGGACCGACGACACCACCCGCAAGACGGTAGAGGTAGCTCAACAGCGAGCCGGGCGAGAGCGGCCCCGACGCGGTGCCGAGCACGGCATCGAATGCTATCGCGCCCTTCAGCCGGTCGTCCCCGATTTCCTCGTTCAGCACGTCGGCGATGTTCATGAGCACGAGCCGCAGCAGCTCACGCATATCCGGGCGGCCCATCCGCCGCAGCGACAGGCCGAGCCGGCCCAGACGCAGTCCCGACGCACGATCGCCAGGATCGAGCCGTGGCGGTGTTTCCGCCATCAGCGGCGCCAGCACGCCCGCGAACCGCAACAGCCGGGCGTGCAGCTTCTGCCAGGCAACGGCATCCGCCTCCGCGATCTCGCCGCCGACCTCACCGCGGCTGATGGTCAGATGACGCCCGCCGGAGGCGAGAGCGATGGTTGCGAGATCGGGTGCGGCGAAGGAGAGCCCGTGTCGCTCGAGCTCCAGGTCCTTGACGACACGCGCCGAGAGATGCGTGACGAGATGGGCAATCTCGGAGACGCGAAAGCCCGGCGCGATCTCGACGGTGCGGGCTGCGCCGCCGAGCTGAGCATCCGCCTCCAGCAGCATGACCCGCTTGCCGGCCTTCGCCAGATAGCCGGCGGCGACGAGGCCGTTGTGTCCGCCGCCGATCACGATCGCATCGAAGCTAGCGGCCATGGCAAGCATCTCCAGAGAGGGAGCGGGCAACGGGCAGCGGGCAGCAGGTCGGGCGCGCTCTTGTCCGCTGCCCGCTGCCGGCTCCCCGCTGCCGATCACAGCACCGCATAGGCATCGCTCATCGTTGCCGGCCTTGCCAGGTCGCGCAGGATCTCGGCCGCGGCGTTGCGACCGGGCGCGCCCATCACGCCGCCGCCGGGATGGGTGGAGGAGCCGCACATGTAGAGCCCACGGATCGGCGCGCGGTACTTGGCGTAGCCCGGCACCGGGCGGTTGAAGAGCAGCTGGTCGAACGTCAGCTCGCCCTGGAAGATGTTGCCCTCGGTCAGGCCCACCTCGGCCTCGAGCTCCCTCGGAGTCCGGACCTCGGCGTGCAGGATCAGATCCTCGAAGTTCGGCGAGTAGTCGGCGATCTGCCCGATCACGGCCTTGCCGAACGCGTCGCGATCGGCGTCGGTCCAATCGCGCCCTTCGATCCTCGGGGGACAATACTGCACGAAGCAGGTCATGAAGTGCTTGCCGGGTGGGGCCATGGTCGGGTCGAGCTGGGTGGGGATCAGCATGTCGAGAAAGGGATCGGCCGAGAAGTGCCCGGCCTTCCAGTCGTCATAGGCGCGCTCCATCCGCTCGATCGAATCGGTGAAGTGCAGGTCGCCCCGATAGCAGGGTGAATCATCGGGCAGCGCCGGGAACCTCGGCAGGCCATCGAGCGCGATGTTGACCTTGCCCGAGGAGCCGCGGATCTTGAAGTTCCTGACCGACTTGACGAAGTCCCCCGGCAGGTCGCGCTCCTCGACGAGCTTCAGGAATGTGCGCTTCACGTCGAGATTGGAGACGACGAGCTTCGCCCTGATCTCCTCGCCGTTCTCGAGCACCACCCCGGTCGTCCGGTTTGCCTTCGTCAAGATGCGCTCGACGCCGGAGCCGGTGCGGATCTCGCCGCCAGCTGCCTGCAGCGCACCCGCGATCGATTTCGACACCGATCCCATGCCGCCGCGGGCGAACCCCCAGGCGCCGACCGAGCCGTCGACGTCCCCCATGTAGTGATGCAGCAGCACGTAGGCCGTTCCCGGCGACATCGGCCCGAGCGCCGTGCCGATGATGCCGGAGATGGCAAGATAGGCCTTGATGACGTCGCTCTCGAAATACTCGTCAAGGAACTCGGCGATCGACATGGTCCAGAAGCGGATCATGTCGCCGATCTCCTCCTCGCTGAGATTGCCGAGGGTGCGCGCGAGATAGATCAGCTCGGAGACGTCGCGCGGCCGGATCGAGGTCGGATCGGCGGGCGTGCGCAGCAGGAACGGCCGGATCAGCCGGCACTGACGCATGACGAAGGCCGAGTAGCGATCATAGGCCTCCGCGTCGCGGGCAGAGAACCGGGCGAGCTCGCGCCGCATGACCTCGTGATTGCGGTCGGTCGCCAGCACCCCGCCATCGCGCGTGAAGACGGCGCCCGACTCGTAGGGGAGCACCTGCAACCCGTGGCGCGGCAGATCGAGGTCGCGCATGATCTCGGGGCGCAGCAGCGAGCAGACATAGGAGCAGTTGGAATAGAGGAAGCCGGGGTGGATCTCGCGGCTGACGGCGGCGCCACCGATGTAGTCGTTCTTCTCGACGACCAGTGTCCTGACACCCGCCTTCGCCAGATAGGCAGCCGCGACCAAGCCGTTGTGGCCCGCGCCGATCACGATGGCATCCCATTCCTCCGCCATGGCTTCACTCCCGCACGGGCTGTGGCACTCGAGCCAAATCGTTTCACCTTCGGCGGGTCACATCAAGCCTGCTGGCCGAGCCGTTGAATGTTTACCCGACCCGTGCATGCTAGGGTGATTCGCCTGAACCATGTTTTCGAGCAACCCACCACCATGTTCCTGCCGTGCTGACGCTGCTGCCACTTCTTGCCGTGCTCTTTCTCGTCCTCGCCAACGGTTTTTTCGTTGCCGCCGAGTTTGCGCTCGTGGCCGTGCGCCGGAGCCGGGTCGATCAGCTGGTCGCCGAAGGCCGGCCGAATGCCTTGCAGCTCCAGCGCGCGCTCGACCGGCTCGATTCCCAGATCGCGGCCACCCAGCTCGGCATCACCATGAGCTCGCTCGCGCTCGGCTGGGCCGGTGAGCCCGCGATCGCGCACCTGATCGAGCCTGCCTTCGCTGCGCTGCCGTTCGGGATCTCGACGGCCGTCACTCACATCATTGCCGTGGTGATCGCCTTCACGCTCATCACCACGCTCCATATCGTTTTCGGCGAGCTCGCGCCCAAGACGCTGGCGCTGCAGCGCCCCGAGGCGACCGCGCTCGCGATCGTGCAACCCTTGCGGATCTTCCTTGCCGTTTTCCGCCCGGCCATTACCCTGTTGAACGGGCTTGGGCGAGGCGTCGTCAGGCTCGCCGGACTGCAGCCGGGTGATGCCGAAACGCACCTGCATTCGCCCGAGGAGTTGAAGCTGCTGGTGGCGGCGAGCCGGCAGGCGGGTCTGCTGGAGCGTCAGCAGCAGGAGGTGCTCGAGCGCGTGCTCTCGATCGGCGAGCGGCAGATCGCGGACGTGATGACGCCGCGCCCCGACATCGAGTGGATCGATGTGGATGCCCCGCTCGCGGAGGCGCTGAAGCGGATCCGCGCGTGCCCCTACGAGCAACTGCCGCTCTGCCGTGGCGAGATCGACGAGATCGTCGGCATCATCCGCAAGCAGGATCTGTTCGATGCCCAGATCGATGGCCGCCCGATCGACCTGATCGGGCTCGCGCGCGAGCCTCTGGCGGTGCACGAAGGCGCGACTATTCTCAAGGTGCTGGAGGAATTCCGCAAGCGCACGGCGGAGATCGCGATCGTGGTCGACGAGTACGGCGACCTCGAGGGGCTCGTCACGCAGACGGACCTGCTGGCCGCGATCACCGGGCAGTTGCCGGAGCCGCCTGGCGAGGAAGCCGACATTTTCGTGCGGCCGGACGGCTCGTTCCTGATCGACGGCGGAGCGCCCGTGTTCGACGCCTTTGCCCGGCTGGGCTTGAAGCGGCCCGACGACGATCGCGACTTTCACACGATCGCAGGCTTCGCCCTCGACGTGCTCGGCCGCATCCCGCAGGCGGGCGAATCGTTCTGCTACGAAGGCTTCCGCTTCGAGATCGTCGACATGGATGGACGGCGCATCGACAAGCTGCTGGTCGCCAGAGAGAAGGTTTGACCGCGCCACGCGCAATGTCGGACATCGGCCGCGAAGGGCGGCCTCGGTCCGACCTACGACGCTGGCGCAAGGCCGAGTTGCCGGCACAACAACACCAGCGACTCATAGACCACGTGCGCACACAGATGGGCCGCCAGATTGCCCACGTCCTGCGGCGGGCTGACGGTCGCAACGTCGATGGCGACGAGATTGAGGTCGGTCAGCGAGCGCAGCAAATCGATGCCCTCGCGCGCCGTCAGGCCGCCCCAGGAGGGGGTGCAGACGCCCGGCGCCACCGAGGGGTCGAAGATGTCCATGTCGAAGCAGAGATAGACCGGCCGGCCCGCAGCCTCGTCGCGGAACTCGGCGATCCGCTGCGCGAAGCCGCCGCGCACCAGCTCGTCCTGCGAGACCACGCGGTAGCCGAGGCTCGTCGCCTTGGGGATGACGCCATGGAAATAGGTGGTCGAGCGGATGCCCATGTGCCAGGAGCGGGAGGCGTCGATCAGCCCCTCCTCGGCGATGTGGGTGAACTGGCTCGATGCCGTGTACTTGTCATCGGGATCGTAGTCATAGGCGTCGGTGTGGGCGTCGATATGGAGCGCGACCATGCCCTTGTGGCGCTTGGCCGCCGCCCTGGCGACTGGAACCGAGACCGAGCCATCGCCGCCGATGGTGACGGGGATCGCGCCTGCGTCGAGAACACGCTCGACCGCCTGCTCGATCCGATCGAACGCATCGACGATGTGGCCCGGCGTCAGGCGGACATTGCCGCAATCGACGGCGTTCAGGGCGCCGAGCGGATCGAAATCGGCGTGGGTCGGATTGAAGCGGCGCATCAGGACGGACATCTGCCGCACGGCGTCGGGTCCGCCGCGCGCGCCGACGCGGGTTGGGTGCGTGCCGCAGTCGAACGGGAGCCCGAGCACCGCAGCCCGGTTGCCTGGCCGGGGGCGCGCATGTGGCAGACCCATGAAGGTGAGCGGCGGCACGAACAGCTCGTCGTCCGAGAAACGCGGCATGACAATCTCCCAATTGCGATCAGCTCTCGAAGATATCGGTCGGCAGAATCGCACTCACCAGATAGTTCGGATTGTTGGCGGCCTGGCTGATGCGCAGATCGACGGCAACGCTGCAGATCACGGCGGCCTGCTGGCGCGAGAAGCCGTATTCGGCCGACAGGTGCGCGATCATGTTGAGAAGGGCGTGCTCGGCCGCCTTGTCGAGGTCATCCCGGTTGGGCGTGCCGTCGCGCGTATAAGACTGGCCGGTCGTTGCGAATATCGGACGCTGGGCGAGCGGGGGACCGGCGGGCCTGGAGAATTGGACATCACGGATGTTGCGCGCGGCAGCCTCGCCCTTGCGCAAGCCGAACCGGCAGCGCAGCATTGCCCCCATCTCGATGCCCGTACAGCACTCGTTGTCGCCTTGCGCATAGTGCGCGTCACCGCACGAGAACAACGCGCCCTCGACCGAGACCGGCAGACGCAACACAGCGCCTGCCGTCAGCTGGCGCACGTCGATGTTGCCGCCGAAGTCCCGTGGCGGCGCGGTCCTCAGCCCGTTTGCGGCATGGCGCGGGGTCGCGCCGCGCGCCTCGCAAGGGCGCACCGTTGGATCTTCCGCGGCCAGTCGATCCTCCATCGCGATGTAGTGTGCCATCATCGGATGCGACGGTGCCACGCCCATGACACCCATGAACGGATCGGCGGGAATGCTCACTCCAGGCAGATCGCCAGACCTGGCCAAGCCATCGGTCATGGTCCAGCGCACGAGCAGGCTCGATGTGAAATGCTGCCGCAAGATGCCAAAGCTCGGGCTCTGGATGGTGAAGCCGAAGGTTTGCGGCTCGACAGCGATGATCTCGATCTCGAGGATGTCGCCGGGCTGGCTGCCGCGCACGTGGATCGGGCCGGTCAAGGGATGGACACGGCCCGTATCGAGCCGCTCCAGATCGGCGGTGCAGGAGGCCGGCCCGATCTGGCCGTCATAGGCATCACGCGTCTCGATTTCGACGATCGCGCCTGGATCGACGGTCAACATCGGCGCAATATCCGGGTGCCAACGGTTGTGCCCAGTGCCGGGGTCGTCGAGCAGCGGCCGCGACCGATCGATCCGGGCTTTGAGGGCGACGCGGGTCATCGGGGCCTACCGGCGTTCACGACGGTACCGCCGAGATGGCGCCGTACTTCCTGACGAACCGGCCCCAGGCGGCCTGCGCGGCATCCTCCGCGCCATCGATGAGGCGGCTCTCGTCGGCATGCACGAGCTTGCCTCCCTCCACCACGATCCGCCCGTCGACCATCACCGTCTCCACATCGGTCGCATGCGCGTGGTAGACGAGGTTCTGCACCGGATCGAGCGTCGGCCTGAGGCCGAAATTGCGATAGTCGAGCACGATCAGGTCGGCGCGCTTGCCCTTCTCGATCGAGCCGATTTCCCTTTCGAGGCCGACCGCCTTGGCGCCGCCCATGGTCGCGAGCCGCAGCGCGTCCTTGGCGAGGATCGCCTGGGGATGGCCGGCCTTGATCCGGGCCATGGTGACGGCCGCGCGCACGACCTCGAGGAAATCCCCGAACATGTTGTCGATGCCGAGGCTGATGGTGATGCCGCGCTTCTCGTACTTCTGGATCGGCGCGATCTGGCCGCGCACCGCGTTCATCAGCGGGCAGTGCGAGACGGCCGCGCCCGAGGCCGCCAGCACATCGGTATCGGCCTCGTCCGACACGTAGCAATGGGCGACGCAGACGTCGTGCGCGAGCAGGCCGGTGTCGCGCAGATACTCGTAGGGCGTGACCCCGTGCAGCTGGCGGACGATCGCCGTCTCCTCCGCGCCCCAGCCGACATGCGTGCTGAGGCGGAGCCCTCGCCGGTCGGCCTCGCGGCGGCAACCGCGCAACAGCTCCGGCGAGGCGCAGATCGTCATGTTGGGCGTCATCATCACCTGGATGCGGCCGTCGGCCCGCCCGTGCCAGCTCTCGGCGAACTCGCAGGCCTGCGCGAGCTGGCTCTCGGTCAGCCGCTCGATGAACCGGTACTCGCCCCTGGCCATGGCATCGACATCGGCATCCTGGGTCATGATGCCCATGAAGCTGCGGATGCCGAGCTTCTCCACGAAGGGAGCATAGACGTCGGCGTGCTCCTCCATCTCCAGCACGGTGGTGACGCCGCTGCGCAGCATCTCGCCATAGGTGAGCGAGCCGACGGCACAGCGCTCCTCGCGCGTGACGATCGTCGACATCGGCAGATACATGCCGACGACGCAGCTCAACCCCGCATCCTCCGCCCGGCCGCGGAAAATGGTGTTGCCGACATGGTTATGGGTGCTGACGAGCCCGGGCGCGACGACCTTGCCGCGGCCATCGATGACGCGCTCGGCGGCGGGGTTGCGGGCGACCACCGCCTCGCTCGGCCCCACATCGGCGATCCGCGCGCCCTCGATCAGCACCGCGCCCGGCGTGTGGATGCTGAAACTGCCATCGACCGTGATCACCGTCGCATCGCGTATGAGCGTCCGCATCGCCGCCTCCATGCTGCTGGCGGTTCCCTTGCCGATGCACGATACGCCCGTCGCAGATGGTCGTCGCCACTTTCATCGCATGGATGGCATGCGGGCCGGTCGCTCCCTTTTCCAGGCGAGCGCGTATCGCTCGATGCGGCCATCTTCGGTGTCGGCGGCGGGCAAAGCTGGGCCGGAATGCTGGCCCCGAGCCATCCAGCCGCGGTCCTGCCCGGCCGCTGAGCCGTGGGAGCTGACGTTGAGACCGCCAGCTGAGATGCTCTGAATGCGACACGGGAGCTGTCTCAACGCCGGAGTGATGCCCCACAATTCAAGTCGTGCCGCGGTTCACGATCGAACCCGT
>JANNSW010000482.1:0-18126 GCA_031403055.1 Hyphomicrobiaceae bacterium
ATGAGACTGACGGAGCCGTCCGCGCCCGCGACCGCGATCAGGCGGCTGTCGGGGGACACCGCCAACGAGCGGATCGCGCTCGTCTGCTGGCGGATGGCGCGGACGAGATCGAGGTCGGTCGTCGCATGCACTGCCCCGGCAGCAGCCAGCGGGGGCTCGCTGGCCCGATGATCCTGGATGTAGATCATGGTCGCGACCACGCCACCGATCAGCGCAAGCTGCAGCCAGGGGACCTGCCGCAGCCAGGATTTGCCCGAGGACGGCACACGCACCCGCTCGGGGCGGACCTTGGGTGCCGGCCATGGCGCTTTCGGCTTTGGCTCGACGCGAGGCGGCGCCTTGGCCTGGGGCGGAGCCTTGGCCTGGGGAGGACGGGCGATCTCGGTCGGCTGGTCGTTCAGCTCGATCGCCTGAGGCGCGGAGGGCAGCGGCGCTGGCGCCTGATTGAAACGCTCCACCCGCGCCTTCGCCGCTGCCCCGGTCGAGGCAACGGCCGCGCGCACGCCATCGAGCAGCGCGATCAGACTGCGCCGGTTGACGGCCTTTGGTGCGACAACGGCCGCTGACAGCGCAACCACCGCGGGTGCCGCAGCCAGCTTGGCGGGCTTTTTCAATTCGATCGGGAGCCGTTTGGCAGGCGGCTGCTCGCTGGCCCGCCGGCCCGGCCAGCGAACGATGCGCGGCATCGCCGTCTCGAGCTTGCGGGTCCGCGCCAGCGCATCGGCAGCGCCGGCCTCGACCGCCTTCAATCTGGGCTGAACTGCGCCACCATCGCCCAGCAACTCCTGCTGCCAGGCGGCTATCGATCTGGGTCGTGCTTCGATCTTCAGTTGCAGCGCGGCATCGATTGCCTTCAGGAACCGCGGCCGGTAGAGCGCACGAGCGGCCTGCGCCGTTGGCTTCAGCTCGTCGGTGGTGATCCGGGTCGGGGAATCGATCGGGCGGCTGCCGGTCACCGCATGATAGAGCGTGGCACCGAGTGCATAGATGTCGGTCCAGGGCCCCTGCTGCTTGCCGGTCGCGGCATACTGCTCGAACGGCGAGTAGCCGGGCTTGACCAGCGCCGAGACCGTACGGGAGTGCTGTGCCACCTCGCCGCGCGCCGAGCCGAAGTCGATCAGCACCGGTGAGCCGTCCGGGCGGATGATGATGTTGTCGGGCGCGATGTCGCGGTGCAGGAAATCCTGCGCATGGATCAGCTCGAGGGCGGCCAGCAGCGGGGCAATGATCTGGTCGAGCTCGTGCTGGGAGGGCGGGCGGCCGAGCTTGTCGAGCCAGGACTTGAAGCTCCTCCCCTCCTCGAACTGCAGCACCATGTAGCCGGTGTTGTTCTGGCGGAAGTAGCGGTAGACGCGGGCGATGTTGGGGTGCTCGAACTTGGCGAGCGTCTGCGCCTCCTCGATGAAGCGCTCGAGCCCCCAGTCGTAGTCCTCGTCGCACGAGGTCGACTTGGAGCGCACGATCAGGGTCCCCTCGCGCGCCGCGAAGTCGGAGGGGAAGTATTCCTTGATGGCGACGGCGCGATCGAGCGAGACGTCGCGCGCGAAATAGGTGATGCCGAAGCCGCCCGCCCCGAGCACCCGCTCGATCCGGTAGTCGCCGGCGAGCAGCGTCGCATTCGGCAGCGCGAGCAGATTTTCCATGTGTTGACGCGGTGGCTGTGGCTTGCCCTGCATGGCAACTCCCGGCATTGGCGCCTCCCCCTTCGCCTGCGCCGCCGTCCGCTCCGCGGTGCGGGTCGGACGCTACGCATGGTGGCAAAACGGTGTCGCAGCGGCTCATGGCCGAACTATGGACGCTGTAGCTCCGCCTGGACCGCGGTGGAAATCGTAGCCGCTTGCAAACCCGCGGTCATGCGGAATCAGGCGCTCTCCCGTGCGCGAAAGGGTCGTTGGCGGCTTCAGCGGCCGACCGTCCGGGTCATTTGCCCGTGGGCGCGGCCGCCGGCCGGATGCCGAGGTGGCTGAAGAAGCGGAGCAGGTAGCCGTCGGGGTCCTGCACGAGGAATTGCCGATTGCCCGTCTCCTCGTTGCCGGCACGATACCAGGCCTCCTCCATGGGCCGATAGAGCGGCCAGCCGGCGGCGGTGATGCGGGCGTGGATGACCTCGACCTCGGCGACCTCGATCTGCAGATTGATACCGCGTCCCAAAGGGCGCTCGGGTCTGGCCGTCCACCAGGCACGCTCGCCCGTGTCGGCTGGATCCGACTGCTCCAGCATCAGCTGTGCGCCATCGAGATCCAGATAGGCAAAGCCGTCCTCCGGGCGGTCGTAGGCAACCCGGAAACCGGCCAGATCGACATAGAAGGCGAGGCTTGTCTCGATGCTCGTGCACAGCAGCTCCGGCACCAGCCGGGCATAGGCCATGGACCTCGGGTCCATCAGCCGAGCCGGCCGATCGCGTGGGCAAACAGCAGGTAGACGCGCCCCATATCGCCGACGATCTGGCCGTCGGCCAGCCGGCCGGAGGGATCGCGTTCGCCGGCTTCGCGCAGCATCCGCTCGAAATCGGACAGGTAGCGCTCGGCCATGGACCTGAAGCCCTGGTCGCTCTGCAGGCGCCGGGCAATCTCCTCGAAGGTGCTCTCGCCCTCGGGGGTGTAGATCCGCCGGGTGAAAACGCCCTGCTCGCCGCGACGGAACCGGCTCCAGACGTCGAGTGCGGACTGCGGGTCGATGGCCCGCGCCATGTCCTCCATGCTCACGGGCTGAGGCGGCGCCCGGTGGGCCGGCTCTGGTGCCACCTGGGCGGATGTTGCCGGAGCGGGAGCCAGCATCCCTTCGATCCCGGCATCGGCACCGCTCTCGTCCTCGAGCGAAGCCCGCTTCAGCAGATCGCCGAGCGACCAGGACGATTCGCGCAAGCCCCCGAGCTCGACACCGTGGGGAGCCGCCGCCGGTCCTTCGGGTCGCGGCTGGCGCACCCGGCCCGAAGGCGGCACGCGATCGGTCGGCTCGCTACCCGCGGGCTGCGTACGGCGCGGCGCGCGCTGGGCCGGTGCTTGCGTCCCCGCCGCCGCCTGCCTCGCCTCACGCTCGCGCTCGAAGCCGCGCGCGAGCGAGGGCATGGCCTGGCCTTCGCCCGGCGTCACGTCGCGCAACACCTGCTGCTCGCGTCCCATCGCCGAGATCGCCTCGATCGCGCGGATCTGGTCCTGCACCGCGCGGCGCATCGCGTCGCTGTTCTGGCGCACGGCGTCGGGCAGCCGGGACGAGCGGGTTTCGACCTCGCGGGTCGCCTCGTTCAGATTGCCGAGCTGCTCGGAGACCTCACGCGAGATCGAAGAGAACTTGCTCTTGAGGTCGTGCAGCGTCCGCTCGGTCGAATTCTCTGTTTCCGAGCGAAACCGGTCGATCTCACCGGTGCGGACCTGGATCTCCTGGCCGAGCCGGCCCTGCGCCGCTTCGATCGTGTTGACGACCGTCTGCATCGACCGGTTCTGGCCTTCGAACCGGCGCGTCAGCTCGTGGATCTGGTCGAGCAGGCTCTCGGAGACCTCTTTCAGCATCTTCGACTGCATGGCGAGTCCGGTGATGGTCTGCACCGACTGGCTGGTGATCGTATCGCTGGTGTGGCGAACCGCCTCGATGCCCTCGACCAGCGTCGCATCGATGTCGCCAGCCTGGCGCTTCAGCGTGTCGCTCAACACCCGGGCATGGGTCTCCATGGCATGGCGCAGCGCATCCGCCCGGCTGGCGACCGCGTGATCGATCGCGGCGGCACCATCGGCGATGCCGTCCTCCAGCGAGCGCAGCCGCTCGGCGAATGCCGTATCGATCGCCTTGGTCCGCTCGATCAGCGCCGCGTCGAGCGCGTCAGAGCGATCGAACACGGCGCGTTCCATCTGCTTGGCGGTGGCCTGGAACGATTGCGTGTGCTCGGCGATCCGCTCGTCGATCACGCGGGTATAATCCTCGAGCACGTTCTCCAGCCGCTCGGTGCGCTCGCCGAGCACGCTCTGGAGCTCGCCGGTGCGCGCGCCGAGCGAGGTCTCGAGCTGGCCCACCCGGTCGGCGAGAGCGATGTCGAGCGCGGTCAGGTTCTTGGCGGCGCCTTCGACGATGCGGGTCAACCGCGTCTGCTCGGTGCCAAGCCGCTCGAGCAGAACGGGAACCTCCGAGCCGATGCGCTGGTTCATGACGGAAAGCGCCGCAAACAGCGAATTGCCCTTCTCGGAGAGCAGATCGGCCACCTCGTCGCTCTGCTCCGAGATCTGGCCCGAGAGTTTTGCCCCGGCGGCGGCCAGACTGCGCGAGGCCTGGTCGGTCGCGACCGCGATGTCGCGCGAGACTTCCGCACCGATCCCGCGCAGCGTCTCGGTCACGCGGTCGCTGTTGTTGGCGAGAGCATCGCGCTCGCTCGCCAGCTCGTCGATCAGGCTCCTGATCCGCAGCTCGTTCTCGGAGTAGGAGCGCTCCAGCGCCGCCACCTCGCCATGCACCAGGGCCTCGAGCTCGCCGGCCCGGCCAATGGCGCGGCTGATCGCGTCGTTCATCGCCGCGACCTGCCGGCGCACCGACTGTCCGAGCGAGGCAATCGCCTGCTCGGCGAGCCGGTCGGGCTCGGCTAGGCGGACGGCGACCTCGGTCATGGCGGTGGAGACGAGGCGCAGCGACTCGGCCCGCCAGGCGAGGTAGGCGATGAACCAGAACAGCGCGACCGGCACCGTGATGGTGGCAACCGTCGCCAGCACCGCGGGCTTCGCCAGCATCTGACCCAAGCTAGTGGAGGCTGCGATCTCAGGCGCCAGCAGGGCCCAGCCGAGCAGCATCGAAACCAGCGCCCAGCCGGCGGACGCCGCGGCGGCGACGACGAAGGGCTTGTTGGAGGGGGTCTGATTGAGCGCGTAGATCAGCCCGCCGATCGAGGGGCTGTCGTCGTTGGCCGCGAGCCGCGAGCGCGCAGGCCCGGCTGCCCGGCGGCGCCCGACCCGGCGGACCGCATCGCTGTCGGCCGCCCCGGCCGCAGGCGATTGCCCAGACGCATCGCTGCCCTGGCGGAGCTCGCCGCCATTGCCGCGCTGCCCTCGCGTCGCGCCCAGCTGGGTGTCCTGCGCCATGGTCCGTCCCGTCTCGGCGAACCGGCCAGAGCCGGTCAGCTCACCCCCTCGCCCGACCTCTGTAGACAGAGTCGGGCCTCCGGCACAGGAGCCGTGCGCACACCTCGGTGCAGCAGCGTGGATAAGTTTCGCATCCGCACGCAGCGATTGCGATCTCACCTCCTCCCCCGGCTCCCCGGTCAGAACCGCAAGGCTACCCACAGGTTTGGGGCAGAATCGTGTTGCCGGCGCTTGAAATCGAGCGACCGGCCGTTAACCCGGTCTTTACGCGGGAGCATCGAGGATCCCACCCAGTTCCAGCCGGCGGAGAAGGCGATGAATGACGACAGCAGCGCGGCCAGCGCGATCGATTGGGCCCACCTCGCCCGCCAGACTGGCGGCGACCAGGCCTTCGCCGAGGAGATCCTCGGCTTGTTCGCGGCGCACGCGCAACAGCTCGCCGTGGCGCTCGCGACCGCGGCCGAGCCCAGGTCCTGGCGCAATGCCGCCCACAGCTTGAAGGGCTCGGCGCGCGGCATCGGTGCCTTCGACCTGGGCCTGGCGGCCGAGGCGGCCGAGGCGCTCGATCCCGCCAGCGCCGGCGCGAGCGCGGTGCTTTTCCGCCTCGAGCAGCTGTTGGGTGACGTGCTCACGACCATTGCCGCAACCCCGCCCGCCGCCCGGGTCGCGCCGCAGCCGTGAGCCGGCGCGGCGCTATTGACGCCAGCCGGCGAGGACCCTACAAGCCCACCACCATCGGCGGCTGAAGCAAGCTCGACGCGGCCCTTCCATCGCCCGCATGCCCAGGTAGCTCAGTTGGTAGAGCACGTGACTGAAAATCACGGTGTCGCTGGTTCGATTCCGGCCCTGGGCACCATTTTTTTCAAGGGGCTCCGCGGGCCTATTGTCAGTTCGGTTCAAGTCCGTCAAGCCACGCCGCATCAGAAAACCAGCGCAACCGTGGTTGCCGTCGTCGATCAAGGGATTGCCAATTCACTTTTTTCTGACTCGTAGTCTTTCGGCAAACGATCAAGCCATCCGCAGTTGCCTCTCCGGCTCGACCGTGCTCGAGCCGGCCTGAGCGGCCGGCGGGTCAGCGGTTGGGACATTCCCAACAATACCGCTACGTCTTGTCGTCAAGTCGAGCACGGGACCTGGTGCAATAGGCCTGCTTCAGGCCGTATTGCACCACCCTGGATCGCAGCGCCAGCCGAAGGAGCAATACGGCGCAGGCGCCGGTTGCACCCTACGGCGAGGCACAACCGCTCGCGAAAATCATTCAGTTGTTGTTCGGGCTGTCCTCAAGCCGCCGCTGCTGGCCGCACCAGCTCGAGGCCGTCCACATCGCGCGCGGACACGCAGATGCTGGCGAGCGTGCGCTCCTCCGCGTAGGGCCATGGCTTGCCGCGATGCAGCGTCGCGCGCTCATCCCAGATGAGGACGTCGCCGGGGCGCCAAGTGTGCGTGTAGACCATGCCCGGGCGTGTCGCGAAAGCAACCAGCTCATCGATCATACGCTGGCCTTCCGCATCCGTCAGCCCATCGACCGCAAAGGCGTGCGAGGCGATGTAGAGTGCATCCAGGCCATTGACAGGATTGTGCCAGATCGCCTTCCAGGCCTGGTCGCTCCATTTCGTGATCCCTTCCTGCTCGGCAAGCTCGGTCGAGATCTTGCCGCGCGAGTGAGCGAGGCGATGGCGCAGCACGGCGTGGCGCGCCTTGGCTTGCAAGCTCTCCGGCAGATCCTGCCAGGCGACCCGCGTGGACACGAGCTCGGTCTCCCCGCCTCGCGAGCTGAGCACCCGGGCCGCGAGGATGTTGGCGAGCGCGGGCACCGGCAGGAAGGTGCTGTCGGTGTGCCAGAGCTGGTTGGCTTTAAGGTTCATCGTATGCATGTCGTGCTCGGGCGCGATGGTGTCGTCGGCCTTGCGGTTGGAGACATTGTCCATCCTTGGCTTCGGCCCATTCTTGCCCATGGAGCGATCCTCGATCGGGCCGAACAGAGCACCCAGCGCGAGATGGGCCTCGTCGTCGAGGCTTTGATTGCGAAAGAGCAGAACTGAATGGGCCTCGAACGCCGCACGGACAGCGGGATAGCCGGCTGCCGGCGTCAGCGAGCGCAGATCGACATCGTGAACCTCGACTCCGAAACGGGGATGCAGCGGCGTCATGCGCATGGCAATCTCCTTAAACCTTGCAGCCGGAGCTGGGCCGATCAACCCAGCGACATCGCAAATCCTATCGTGACGGTGTTGCCCCGATCAAGCCGCCCGTGCGCAAGACCAACTATGCGCCGGCCGAGCCACTCGAGCTTGTCCGCTGCTTTCCCCCGGCGGGCCTGTTGCCTTGGGCACGGCCCTTGCCGCGATCACGCGACCTCTCCAGATAGTCGAACACCGTTCCGGGCCAGGTCGGTTGCAACTCGTCGAGCGGGAAGGCATGGCGGTACTCCCGCGGGCGCGTGCCGAAGGCGCTGATGGGCGGCAACGTGCGCGTCGGCCTCGAGGACAACACCTACCTCGACCGCGGTGTGCTTGCTTCCAACGGCCAGCTGGTCGAGATCGTCGCGCGGATGGGCGCGCGCGTGCTCTGACCAAGGAAGCCCACAACAAGCTGAAGCTCAGTGGCGCATGACGGGGAGCCCGGCGATGGCCGACGACAGTACGCACGAGCGCGAGCTGCTGCGCTCGACCCTCCGCTCCTTCATGGAGCAGGAGATCCACCCGCACGAGGATCTGGTCCGCCGGGCGGCGTGCTGACAGAGCTCGTCGGCGATGCGGCGACGCTGCTGCTCCCCGCCGGCCGCGCGGCACTCGCGGAAGCGATCAATCGGCTGAAGGTGTCGCGGCTCCTCGGGGGCTATCGCGGGCAGCAGGCGATCGATCTCGCGCAACTGCTCGACGCCCTCGTGCGGCTCGGGGAGTTTGCCCAGGCCAATGCAAGCTCCGTCGGCGAGATCGAGATCAATCCGCTGATCGTGCTAGACAGCGGCGTGATCGCGATCGAAGCGCTGGTGTCGGCCGTCGAGGGCTCGGCGCTGGCCGAGGGGAGACATGCATGAGCAAGAGCGAGAGCAAGCAGGTGATCGGCGCGCCTCTCGTCATTGGCGGACGCACGCTATCCCTGTCGCGCGCCATTCGCGCCGGAGATTTCGTCTTTCTGACCGGGCAGATCCCGTTTGCGGATGGCAAGCCAATGACAACCGGTACGATCGAGGAGCAGACCCGCGCCGTCCTCGAGGAGATCACCGTGACGCTCGCCGAGGCGGGCTGCACGCGCGAAGATGTGGTGAAGGCGATGGTCTGGCTGCGCGAGCGCGCCGATTTTCCCGGCTTCAATGCCGTCTACTCCGACTACTTCCCCCATGAGCCGCCGGCCCGGTCGGCGGTCGTGAGCGACCTCCTGGTCGACTGCCGGGTCGAGGTCGAGGTGATCGCCTACAAGCCGGAAAGCTGAACGATGGCACGCACCCGATCGCGCCTGACCTGCTTCCAGATCGATGGCGAAGGCCCGCCGCTGGTGCTGGTGCACGGCCTCGGCATGGCGCGCGCCATGTGGGCGCCGCTGCTACCGGCTTTGGCCGCCCGCCACCTGACCGTGACCTACGACCTGCTCGGCCATGGCGACAGCCGGCCGCCGCGTGCCGGCAAGCTCGCGCTCGCCGATTTCTCCGCGCAATTGCTCGAGTTGCTCGACGAGCTCGGGATCGCGCAGGCTCCCATCGTCGGCTTCTCGCTCGGCGGCATGATCGTGCGGCGTTTCGCGCTCGATCAGCCTCAGCGCACGTCGGCGATGGCCGTTCTCAACTCGCCCCATGGCCGTACCCCAGCTGAACGGGCGGCCGTTCAGAAGCGCGTCGACCAGGCGGCGGCCGAAGGGCCGGCCGCCACCATTGGAGCGGCCATCGAGCGCTGGTTCACGCCCGCCTACCGGGAAGCCCATCCCCAGGCGATCGAGACGATCCGCCAGTCGGTGCTCGGCAAGGATACCGATGTCTATCCGCGGATCTATCAGGTGCTGGTCGATGGCGACGACGAGCTGACGTCGGCGGTCGCCGCGCTCCGCCTGCCGGCCCTCGTCATGACCTGCGCCGACGACAGCGGCAACACTCCTGAGATGGCGCGGCGCATGGCGGCCTCGATCCCCGGCTCCGAGGTCGACATCGTGCCAGGAATGCGCCACATGGGGCTATGGGAGGCGCCCGATCGCTTTGCCGGGGTAATCCTCGATTTCCTCGCCCGCCGGCTCGACGCGAGCAGGACCCAAGCCTGAAACGAGCCGCCAACGCAGCAGGAGTGCCCGCGCCATGTCGACCGAGTTGTTCCAGAAGGGCCTTGCGATCCGCAGCGCCGTGATCGGCAAGGAGTATGTCGAGAAATCCCTCGAGAATGCCGACGACTTCATGATGGCCTTCCAGGAGCTGGTCACCAGCTATTGCTGGGGCCACGTGTGGTCACGCGAAGGCCTGTCGCGGCGCGATCGCAGCCTGATCAACCTCGCGATGCTGGCAGCCCTTGGCAAGACCGAGGAGCTGAAGCTGCATACCAAGGGCGCCATCAACAACGGCCTCAGCAACGAGGAGATCCGCGAGGCGCTGCTGCAGGTCTCGGTCTATGCCGGCATTCCCGCGGGTCTTTCGGCCTTCAAGGCCGCCCACGAGGTGCTGAAGGCGGAGGGCCGGCTGTGACGGACGCTCCCTCTGAAGGCCGCGCATCGAGACGTGGCGGAATCCTGGAAGGCGTGCGCGTCCTCGATCTCAGTCGGATGCTGTCGGGCCCCTACGCGACGATGATGCTCGCCGACCACGGTGCCGAGGTGATCAAGATCGAAAGCCCCGAGGGCGACATCAGCCGCGGCATCGGTCCGTTTCGCGCCGACGACCCGGAGCGCCTGCATTCGGGCTATTTCGTCAGCCTCAATCGCAGCAAGAAGAGCGTCGTCCTCGATCTCAAAGTGACGGGCGACCGCGAGCAGCTGCTGCGGCTCGTGCCTACGGCCGATGTCCTCGTCGAGAACTTCCGCCCCGGTGTGATGGAGCGGCTCGGCCTCGGCTACGAGTTGCTGCGCACGCACAATCCACGCCTCGTCTATGCAGCCATTCGCGGATTCGGCGATCCACGCACCGGAACCAGCCCTTACCAGGACTGGCCGTCCTACGATGTGGTCGCCCAAGCCATGGCCGGTCTCATCAGCGTCACCGGCGCCGACCGCGAGCACCCGGTGAAAGCTGGTCCCGGCGTCGGCGACATCTTCTCCGGGCTGATGGCCGCCTTTGGCATCGTCGCGGCCTTGCGCCAAGCCGAGCGCACCGGGGCAGGCCAGTTCCTCGATGTGGCAATGTATGATTGCGTGCTGAGCCTGTGCGAGCGGATCGTCTACCAGACGACCTTCACTGGCACCGCTCCCGTGCCCGAGGGCAACGGCCACCCGCTGCTCGCCCCCTTCGGCCTGTTTCCCGCCCGCGACGGCCTCGTCGCGATCGGCTGTCCCGACGACAGCTTCTGGCGTGCGCTCGTGACGATCATGGGCAGGCCGGAGCTCGGCGAGGCTGCGCGCTTCTGCGACAAGCAGGCGAGGTGTTTGGCGGGCACGGAGGTCAACCGGCTGGTGTCGGAATGGTCGAGCCGGCACACCAAGGCCGAGCTCGCCTTGCTGCTCGGCGGCCGTGTCCCCTTTGGCCCGGTCAACACGGCAGCCGACATCCTCACCGATCCCCACGTGGTGTCGCGCGCGATGCTGCTCGATGTGCCCCATCCCGACGGAGCGCCGCCCTTCCAGGTCGCCGCCAACCCGCTCCATTTCGAGCGCGATCGGGTCCCCGCGGCGGGACCGCCACCGCGCCTGGGAGAGCACGCCGCCGAGATCCTGCGGTGATCCCGAAGCATCGGCACCTGCTCGCGCGACGCTGGCATGGCCCGCAATCACCGCCCGGGAGCGCTCGGTCCATGGCGCAGGCGCGCCACCAGCAGCAGGTAGAGCGTCATCGCGTTCATCAGATGCCAGAGGAAGTGGGTGCCGAGCGGCCCGCCCGCCATCGCGAGCCCGCCGCATAGCGGCAGATCGAGCGTGCGCGCCGTCAACGACACCGGGAAGACGGTGGCGGCAAGACCCAACAGGCGCCACGCCGGGTGGCCCATCGCCCAGAGCGTGACGGCAACGCCAAACAGCGCAGCTGCGGCCGGCACGTAGGCAATCGACCCGCCGAGGCAAGGTCCGCCGCCGCAGCGCACGCTCGTTGCGCCAACGCAAGCGAGCGCGAACACCAGCGACAACGCAATCGTCGCGGCATTGCCGAGCCCGACGAGGCGCCTGAGCGCGACCGCCAGGTAGAGCAACATGAAAACACCGATCGGAATGACGTCGGCAAGCGCGCTCCAGCGTTCGGCGAAACTGTGGAAGAGGAAGCTGCCGGCCCCGATCGCGGCAACGAGGGCAATCAGCACCAGCGGCTCGGCGCGCCCTCGCCCTGGCTGCAGCCTCGACCATTGCCTGAGCGCCAGGCCCGCCGCCAGCAGGAAGGCCGCGTTCGAGAGAGCGTTGGCCGGCTCCGCCCAGAACGCGGGATCGCCAGCGCGCTCGCAATAGATGAAAACCTGCTCGCGCCAGCTCATGGGATCGGCCGTTCCTCCTTCACAGACGCGATTTATCAGCTCGGTCGGCGACGCGTGCCTTCATCTCATGGTGGCTGAGGGCACTGCGAACAACAATCGCTACGTCTTGTCGTCAAGTCGAGCACGGGACCTGTAGGGCACACCCATCCACCCGTCATCCCGGACAAAGTCGAAGGCTTTGATCCGGGATCTCAGCTACGGATGCCGCGCCCGTGGCCATGACGGGTGATGCCAGGATGTGTTTCTCGAGAGGCCTGCTTCAGGCTGTATTGCACCACCCCGGATCGCTTCGCCAGCCGAAGGTGCAATACGGCGGAAGGCGCCTATTGCACCCGCCGAGGTACCACCGCTCGCGAAAATTTCAGTTGTGGTCCGGGGTGGCTGAGGGCTTCTGAGTGGCCGCCGCCTCGGCTGACCGGATCAGGGCGTTGCCGCGCGGCCACAGGGATGCGCAAACCGCATGAATCCTCTCACAACTCGCGCCGGACCGAGGGACAAGCGACCGGCGCTTGTGGCAGGCTCAAATGGTCAAAGGGGCCTTTGGGGGCGGATGCTCATGCGCGCATTGCGAATTTTCACGGTTGCGGCACTGCTCGGGCTGATGCCCTCGAACGCGCAAGCGCTCGATCTCTGGCCCGCCGATGACGGCGCGCTTGGCCCGATCCGTTGGAGCGGCTTCATCATCAATCCCGATGTCGGGTTCGAGGAGGCCGAATTGAAGGGCACAGGCGGCGACCGGCTGCAGACGGTGCAGGGTTGGCGCGCGGGCGCCGAGCTCGGCTACGACCACCAGATGGGCTCCATCGTCGTAGGCATCGCGGTCGATGCCTTCAAGACCTGGATGGATGGCGATGAAAGCACCGATCCGGCACTGCTCGCAGTCACCGCCGATCTGGACTATTTCGGCACCGTGCGCGGCCGCCTCGGCTATGCCATGGGCCGTTGGTTGGTCTATGGCACGGGCGGCTACGCCTTCGGCAAGCTGACCATCGACGACACGATTGCCCAGACCAGCGACAGTGCCTCACTCGGCGGCTGGGCGGCTGGCGGCGGCGTCGAATGGGTCTACAACGACTCGCTCACGGTCCGCGGCGAGTATGTCCACATCGACCTCGCCGAGGACCGTTTCACCAACCTGCCGGTGGGCCTCGACCAGGTCGGCGCCGAGATCGACAGGATCGGCATCGGGTTCGTCACGCGGTATTGAGAAGACGAGCTGCGATTTGCGGCTGCGCCCATCAGCGCCTGAGGCCGGCCGCCTTCAGCGCCGCCCCGATGACGGCCCCGGGATCCAGCGGAGACGGCGTCCCTGGTCCTTGCCGTAGCGAATCGGCTGCCGGCAGACCACCAGCCTCGAAGGCCCCGGCGATGACACGATCGAGGGCGGGAAGCCGGTGCCGGTTCGGCTTCGATCCGAGTGATGCCGCCGCCGTATCCTCGCCAGCACCATTGGCTCTGGTGGTGAGGGCCACCGATCCCCTGGCTCTCGTGCTTCGTGCCTGGGAGCGACCATCGTCCAAGCCCCAGCTGCGTGCGATGTGATGGGTCGAGGATAGACCGACATCGTGGAAGAAGGGGCCCGCCGCACCACAAGGCTCGGCCTCCGTCGATGCCGCGATCGGCACGCCGTGGGCCATGCCGGCGATCGAGAATGCCTCGATCACCGTGTTGCCGCCGGCATCGCTCCAGACGCGCCGCGTGTGACCTGCAATCAGCTCCGAGCGCGTCGGAGCGCCCGCAAGCCCGTGCAAATCGGCCCATTGCCGCGCGATGTGCCCGGCGTTCGACGGTTTCACGATCTGGTCGGCACTGCCGTGCCAGACCGAGATCCGGGGCCAGGGCCCGCGATGCCCCGAGGCCGCCCGCACACGATCGCCGAGCGCTCGCGCGGACGGCGACTGCTCCGTGAGCATGGCCGCGAACGCTTCCTGCACGGACCCCGCACGCCCGTAGGCAAGGCCGGCGATGATGGCGCCGCCCGCATAGACTTCAGGATAGGTCGCCAGCATCACTGAGGCCATTGCGCCGCCCGCCGAAAGACCCGTGACGAACACCCTGCGGCGATCGATGCCGAATTCCGTGATGGCGTGCTCGACCATCTGCTGGATCGAGAGCGCCTCGCCATGGTCGCGCGCGATATCGCCGGGAGCGAACCACGAGAAGCACGTCTTCGGATTGTTCGAGGGTTGCTGCTCGGGATAGACGACGACGAAGCCATACCTGTCGGCCAGCGTCGCCCAGCCGGTGCCATGATCGTAGTCGGCAGCGCTCTGGCCGCAGCCATGCAAGGCAACGACCAATGCGGGCCGTCTTTGCAAGCGCTCGGGGACGAGGACCTGCATGCGCAAATTGCCGGGATTGGAGCCGAATGCGGTCAGCTCATGCAGCTGGGAGCACTCCCCCGCGACGCCAGGCGAGCTTCGGCGGGACGCAAGCAGGGCTTCGAGCTTGTGGCGCAGATTGCCAAGGGCGAGAAGAGACTTGCGGAGGCCAGCCATCGGGCACCTATGCTGCGTTGCAATATGTTATGTTGCAGCGCAACATGACATGTCGACGGGATTCGAGTCAAGGGCGAGTCGGCGCGCACTAAGGACACTCCGAACACTAACCACTCCGTGTTGTCGTCAAGTCGAGCACGGGATCTGTAGGGTGCAATAGGCCTTCTTCAAGCCGTATTGCACCACCCCGGATCGCAACGCCAGTCGAAGGTGCAATACGGCGAAGTCGCCTATTGCACCCTACGCCAAGGCACAACCGCTCGCGAAAAAGATTCAGTTATTGTTCTGGTTGTCCCTACCTCGCCGCCAAATCGAGGAATGCTTGCTCAAGCTCCGCTGACCCGCGCCGCCATCTCCTTCAGCACATCGAACGCGATCGCGACGTCGCTCGCTTGCGTCGCGTGACTGCCCACCTGGAAGCGGATGGCGATGCGGCCATCGATCCGGGTTTGCGTCAGATAGATGCGGCCGTCATCGTTGATGGCCTCGACCAGGGCGAGGTTCAGGCGCTCCTCGTCTGGTGCCGGTGCCTTCAGCCGAAAGGTGAACAACGAAAGCATCGACGCCGTCACCATCTCGAACTCGGGCGCAGCGCCAATCCGGGCCGCGATCGCCTCGCTCCAGGCAATGTGGCTGCGGATCATCCCGCGCAATCCCTCCAGGCCATGAGCGCGCAGCACGAACCAGAGTTTCAGCGCGCGGAACCGGCGGCCGAGCGGCAGGCTCCATTCGCTGTAGTTGACGATGCCATCCCGGCCGCTCGTCTTCAGATAGTCCGGCCGGATCGCCAAAGTCCGCACGAGGTCCTCGGGCTCACGCAGAAAGTGCGCCGAGCAATCGAACTGGGCGCCCAGCCATTTGTGCGGGTTCAACACCAGGCTGTCGGCGGCTTCGATCCCATGCCACCAATGCCGTAGCTCCGGGCAGATCATGGCCGAGCCCGCCCAGGCGGCATCCACATGCAGATAGAGGCCGTGTTTGCGGGCAATCGCCCCCACGCCTGCGATGTCGTCGCTCGCGCCCGCGCTGGTGCCACCGACACAGGCGACGATCCCCGCTGGCAGCAGACCAGCTGCACGATCGGCGAGGATCGCGGCTTCGAGCGCGTCCGGCGCCAGCGCCCGGCGCGAACCGCCGATGGGGATGCGCACGAGATTGGCTTGACCGATGCCCGCGACCCAGATGGCGCGATCGACCGAGGTATGCACTTCGCTCGACGCATAGACCCGGAGCGTGGGATGGCCGGAAAGTCCATCGCGATTTCCCGCCCAGTCGAGCGCGCGCTCACGCATGGTGAGGATGGCGGCCAGCGTCGCCGAGGAGGCGGAGTCCTGGATGACGCCGGTGAAAGCCGCGGGCAAGCCGAGCGCCTGGCGCAACCAATCGAGCACCCGGCCTTCGAGCTCGGTTGCGGCGGGCGAGGTCTGCCACAGCATGCACTGGGCGCCGAGCGCATTCACCAGGTGCTCGGCCACGACCGACACCGGCAATGCGTTCGCCGGGAAATAGGCGAAGAAACGGGGATGCTGCCAATGGGTCATGCCGGGAACGATGATGCGCTCGAAGTCCTCGAAGATCGCTGCCATCGGCTCGGGCGCCTCGGGCGGGGAAGCCGCGATCTGGCGCGCGATTGCACCCGGCTCGAGCTTTGGCCGCACGGCGCGATCCGCGAGCGTCTCCCGGTAATCGGCGCCCCACCGCGCGGCCTGCTGCGACCAGCGGCGGAAGCTCTCGTGGTCCATAGTCGCTCCCGTTGCCCGCAGCCGCTGCCCAAGCCAAATGATTCTCACCCTGCTTGAACATCCTAGTTGAAGCCGTCCGTCCGCGCGACTAGTGTACTGTCAATGCGGAAGCCGTCCTCGCCAGCGGAATGCACGTGGCCCGACGGTCGGCATCCGTCTCGAGGGCGCGGGGCGTTGATCACATGAAACTCGCCAGTTTGAGGCATGGCCGCGATGGCAAGCTCGTCGTCGTGTCGCGTGATCTGACACGCGCGATCGGCGCGAGCGATATCGCTCCCAATCTCCAGGCCGCACTCGACAACTGGGCACGCTGCGCGCCGCGTCTGGCCTCCCTCGCCGAGCAGGTCGAGATCGGCTCGGTCGCGACCTTCCGCTTGCGCGAGCACGATTGCGCCTCCCCGTTGCCGCGCGCTTTCCAGCGCCTCGCGGCCGAAACTCAGGGCGCCCGCGATGCTGCCGGCCCACTGTTGCGGCTTGCAGCCTCCGATCGGTTTCTGGGGGCTCGCGATCCGATCGCGCTTGCGCGTGGCGACGAGCACGGCCTCGATTTTCTGGCTTCGATCGCGGTCGTGACCGACGATGTGCCGTTCGCCGCGACACCCGAGCAGGCCCGCGCGCATATCGCGCTCGTGATGCTCTCGAACGAGGCCGTGTTGGTGGACCACGACGAGCGCGATGGCGTGTCACGCAGCGACGGCGCCCTTGCCAATCCGGCAACGACCTTTTCGCCCATCGCGGTCACGCCCGATGAGCTCGGGCCCGCCTGGAACGGCACCCGGCTCGACCTGCCGATGCTAGCGAGTTGCGACGGCAGGCCATTTGCCGGCGCGGGAGCCAGCAATGGCATGGCGCACGATTTCGCTCACCTGATCGCGCTCGCCGCCAGGTTGCGGCCGCTGGGCGCCGGAACCATCGTCGGCTCGGGCAACCTCGCGAGCCTGTTGGCCGATCGCGAGCCCGACCGCCGCTCGACAGGCCGAGAAACCGGCGCGTTCCCGCTGGGCCGCCAGACCGCCGCCGTGCTGATCCGCCATCGCACGCCGGCAACGGCAGCCCTGCAGGCGGGAGCCACGATGCGGGTCGAGATGCTCGATGCGGCGCGCCGGTCGATGTTCGGCGCGATCGAGCAGCGGATCGTGCTCGCGGCGGCGCCGGACTGACAACGTAGCCCAGCGGCGGGTCCCAGAGCAACGAGCGGGCAGTTGCAGCGCTCGCGGGCCAAATCCGTGCAACCGGCAGAGCGCTGTCGACAGCTGCCGCCGCGCCGCACTCGCGCACCCGCGAATCAGATACCCCCGGGCGGATGCGAAGGGTGCTGCTCGGGCTCGCGACGATGCTGTTGGTCTGCCTCGCGGCGGAACCGCTCGACCTGATCGAGGGCATCCCGCGCATCATCGACGGCGACACCATCGAGCTTGCGGGCATGCGCGGCCGGCTCGGTGCGATCGATGCACCCGAAAACCGGCAGACCTGCGCGAGCGAGCGTGGGCGGAGCTGGGCGTGCGGCCGGAGCGCGGCCGAGCAGCTCGCCCGCCTCACGGCCGGAGGCGTTGCCTGTGTCGCGGGCGGCACCGACCGCTACGGGCGCGCACTGCTCGACTGCATTCTGCCCGGCGGTCGCGATCTGTCGGGGGCCATGGTCGCGAGCGGCCTCGCGCTCGCCTATCGCGCCTATTCGACGCGCTATCTGACCGAGGAGGGCGAGGCGCGGCGGCAGCAGGCAGGCGTCTGGCAGGGTGCGTTCGAGGATCCTTGGAGCTATCGCAAGCGCCGCCGCAAGGCCACCGCGCCGGACGTGCTGCCCGCCCGCTGTCGCATCAAAGGCAACATCAGCCCGAACGGGCGCATCTATCATCTGCCCGGCTCGCACGACTATGCCCGCACCCGCATCGAGGCGAGCAGCGGCGAGCGCTGGTTCTGCGATGAGGCCGAGGCGCAAGCCGCCGGCTGGCGCGCGCCGAGGAGGGGGTGAAGCCGACGGGCGGGTTGCGGCAGCTCGGCGCAACCGGCCCTGGCCGCGGCTATTGCCCCTGGAACGCCTGCTTCACCAGTGGTTGCGCCCGCAATCTCGCCCGCTCGGCGCGGTCGAAAGCCGCGTGCTTCTTCTGGCAGGAGGCAACCTCCAGATCGACCAGCTGGCCGATTTTCTGATCGAGCGCCTCGCAGGAGCGCTCACGCAACGCCCGAATGCGGCCTTCGAGCCGGTTGGCGCATTGCAGCCAGATCGCCTTATGAG